>CALRSN020000114.1:0-7000 GCA_943370865.1 Bordetella parapertussis | reverse complement strand
ATCGTTGGGGTTCCCTTCTTACTTTGTTCGCCCGCCAACCCCAGGTCCCGTACTGTTTCACCAACCTGCTTCTTTTGTAAGAATTTGATCAACTTCTTACCATATACCATTGTAATCAGCAACGACAATAAAACAGCCAGCATCACCCGGACAGATATAAAATCCATCAGGTTGATCCCGGGAAAATTCATTCCCTGCGCCTTAAACCATTCAAATAAATGATACAGCATGGCTGGTTATTTACTGCTTGTTTACTTTTTTTATTTATCCAACAGTTCAAACATCTCTCGCACTATCTCTTTATCGTCAAAATGATGTTTCACTCCCTTTATATCCTGGTATTTCTCGTGCCCTTTTCCGGCAATCAGTACGATATCTTCCGGCTTTGCCAAACTGATTGCTGTTTTTATCGCTTCTTTTCGGTCTGCTATAGCGATATATTTTCTTTTATACGCCACCGGTAATCCCTCTTCCATATCTTTTATGATCTGCTCCGGGTCTTCGCTTCTCGGGTTATCACTGGTGAAAATGGCTTTGTCGCTATGTTCACAAGCGGCTTGCGCCATCACCGGCCTTTTTGTTTTATCCCGGTCACCACCGCAACCCACTACAGTGATAACTGTTTCAAATCCTTTCTTCAATTTTTTGATCGTTGCTAACACATTTAAAAGAGCATCTGGTGTATGCGCATAATCCACGATCGCAATCACTTTTTCTTTTGCCGACACCATATAATCAAATCTTCCTTCAGCACCGGTCAGCACACTCAAACATCTCAGCACTTCCTGTTTATCTTCTACCATACACATCGCTGCGCCATACACCGCCAGCAGGTTATACGCATTGAACTCGCCGATCATCCTGAAATGCACTTCCTGATCATTCACACTCATTACCAATCCTGCCAGGCTGTTCTCCAGGATCTTCCCTTTGAATTCAGCCATCGTTTTCATACTGTACAAATACTTTTTTGCATTGGTATTCTGCAACATCACTTCCCCTCTTTTATCATCGGCATTGCTGATCGCAAAAGCAGATGATGGCAATGAATCAAAAAAGGCTTTCTTCACCCGGATATATTCATCAAAGGTTTTATGATAATCCAGGTGATCATGTGTGATATTGCTGAACAACCCTCCTGCAAACTGCAAACCTGTCACCCGGTGCTGATGTACTGCATGTGAACTCACTTCCATGAAAACATGTGTACATCCCTCATCTGCCATTTGTTTCAGCATCTGGTTCAGGCTGACAGCATCCGGTGTGGTATGTGTGGCAGGCACTATCTTATCACCAATGTGGTTTTCGACAGTACTCAGCAACCCGCATTTATATCCCAAAACCGTAAAGAGCTTGTATAGCAATGTTGCTATCGTTGTCTTGCCATTGGTTCCTGTTACACCCACTATCTTCATCCGCTCTGAAGGCTGACCAAAAAAATTATGTGCTATATAACCGGCTGCCGCTGCACTATTTTCTGCCTGTATATAAACAACCCCGTCTTTCTTTTCTGCAGGCATTGCTTCTGCTACCACTACAACCGCTCCGTTATCAATTGCTTTCTCAATGAACTGGTGACCATCCGCTGCCATTCCCTTTACAGCCACAAATACAGCTCCCGGCTTCACTTTCCTCGAATCGATCTGTATATCACTCACCTCAATCTCTGTACTTCCCGCAACTGACCGGATCGCCACTTTATATAAAACATCTCTTAATAACATAACCCGGCTTTAAATCAGTTAACTCAACTCCAATACCACAGTTACTCCTTTTGCCAAAGCACTCCCCGGCGCAACAGATTGGTTAGCCACTTTCCCTTTTCCACTTATTGTTACTTTTAATCCCATACTTTCTAAAAGGTATAATGCATCCTTTAATCCCATTCCTTTCACATTCGGCATCAGTTTTTCTCTTACAGTATTTGTTCGCAACACCGGCTGGTAATTATTGCCTGCATACACACTGGTCCAATTGGCCTGCTGCACTGAATCGGCGTACCACATATTGAATGTGCCAAATACCTGTTTTATATTTTTTGTATTGCCTGCATAGAAATAAGTACTGCTATCTTTCTTTGCGGCGTATAACGTTGCAGGCTTCTGATCCACGTACATCGCATAGAGTTTCGTAGCGATCTCCCTGAATACAGGTGCTCCGAGCATTCCGCCATAGTGTGCAGCCGCATGGGGCTTTGTTCTTACCACCACGATACAGGAATAAACAGGTTTGCCTGCGGGGAAATAACCCACAAAAGAAGCCTGGTACACACCGTGTCCATATTTAATATCCCCATCGGCAACGTGTGCAGTTCCTGTTTTTCCAGCAACTGCAAAAGGCATATTCTTAAATGCAGGCCGGCCTGTTCCTTCTGTCACTACTGCCTCCATTGATTCTCTTGCCGCTTTCGCTACTTCGGGCTTGCAGATATTCTTATCAAGAACAGTCGGCTCAAACTGCTTAATAACAATTCCATTACTTTGAATACTGTTCACCAGGTATGGCTTCATCATTTTACCATCATTGGCAATAGCATTGTATAGGCTTAATGTATGCAAAGGGCTCACATTGATCGCATAACCAAAACTCATGGTCAGCATATTCATTAGCCCGCCATTTTTATTCTCCAGTGGCGCTAATCTTGGTGCCGGTATATTTGAAAGATCTATTGGCGAACGCACATCGAGGTGATAACGGTGTAAATACTCCTTGAATTCTTTAGGGTTATTAGCAAAAGCCTTAAAAGCCAGTTTACTCATTCCCACATTAGAACTGTGTGCAAAACATTCTTTCACTGTCAGCACCGCTTTGGGAGATCGCTCAGCATCATTTACTATTCTCGGACCAACCTGTAGTCGTCCCGCACTTCCCACTTCCACCATATCATTTAAAGAAGATGTTCCTTTATCCAATACCGCCAGCAGGGTGGCCAGTTTGATCGTGGATCCGGGTTCTGTTACCCGTAAAGCGTAATTATCGTCTTCCCAGTAGCTGCCATCCGGCCTGCGGCCAAGATTAGCAATTGCTTTTATTTTACCAGTCTTCACTTCCATCACGATACAGGTTCCGTATTGCGCCTCGCTGCTTTCCATCATCCGCAATAAGGCATTCTCTGAAATGTCCTGTATGTTCACATCCAGTGTGGTAAAAACATCTTTCCCGTTTTCCGGTTCTATCTGGAAACCTTCTACAGGCACCGCACCACCAGCGATATATCTTACGAGCCGCTGACCTTTTTGTCCTGTTAAGAGACTATCATATGTTTTCTCAAGACCTACATTTTGCTTTTTCAGTTTACCGTTACTCGCCACATGCTCTCTTGACAAACCAATGGTCCTGTTGGCCAATAATCCAAAAGGGGAAATACGTTTGCTGTTCTCTTCCACGATCACACCGCTTTTATTTCTACCAAGTTTCACTAAAGGAAAACTGCGGAAGGCTTTGTAATCTTCAAACGTCATTTTCTTGCGGAGTGAGTAATAGCGGCTTTTACTTTTATAAGCGGCCTGCAATTCTTTTTTGTACTGGGCGGCTGTTTTATCCCCGAAATAACCCGCCAAGGAAATGGCAAATGAATCAACATTCTCTTTAAAAATTTTTCCGCCCTTATCTCTTAACCCGTCCGCCTGGAAATCCATATAGATATCAAACTGGGGTAATGAAGTGCTCAGCATTTGCCCGTCTTCACTATAAATAGTACCCCGGTCAGCATCCAGTTCCTGTATTTTCTGGTGCATACTGTCGCTCATGCTGCGCCAGTGTTCGCCCTGGAAACGCTGAATATAGAAGGCCTTACCCAACACCAGTAAACTCAGCACTACCATGCCGAGAAAACTGAGGTAAACCCTCCACAATATGTCACGTTTAACTTCCACTGTCTCTTTGCTTGCGTTAGTTGTTATTATAATTCCTTCAACCTGGTTCTTTCATCAATTGGTCATGGTACTATCCTTCAGCACTACCGGCGATTGTACCAGTTCCTTTAACCCCAATGGCTCCACTGCTCTCACGAGTTCACTTTGTTTGCTGCGAAACATCACTTCGCTTTTCACCGCTTTGTATTCCCACTGCAACTCTTCCACTTCTTTAGCTGTTTTATTAATACTGCGTATTGTTTTATCTGCTTTATGCCCGTTATAGATATAGATCACTGCCAGTAAGGCGAGAAATAAAAAAAATGGCACCTGCTTAACGATGGATTGATAATTTAGAAAGCGTTTCCATCCGGGCTTTTGTTGCTTTTCGCTGGCGGGCAATGTTGTTGCTTGTTCCTGCTGCATGAAATAAAATTGGTTGTGGTTTTTCGGTTCCTTTGTAAAAATGCCTGCCTTGCAGCAGGGGTTGATTTCAAAGGATATAGATTTCACGTTCTTTTATATCCTGGTGTACATACTAATGAGCGATCCATTCATTCTCACACGATCATCACTTTTTCAGCCACCCGCAGTTTCGCACTTCTTGATCTTGAATTTTGTTTCATCTCCTTATCTGAAGCCACAACAGGCTTTTTGGTGATGATCTTTAATACATTCACCGGTTCATCATTGATAAAGGGATTCGTATCCGGCTCATCGAATGTGCCGCGACGAAAAAAATTCTTGACCAGTCTGTCCTCCAGGGAATGAAACGTAATGATGGCTACCCGGCCTCCGGGTTTTAACAGGGTGGGGACTTGCTCCAGCATCTCTTTCAATGCACCTAATTCATCGTTCACTTCAATGCGTAAAGCCTGGAAAACCTGGGCGAAGTACTTGTTGGGGTTTCCTTTCACAATTTCACGGAGTGCATTCTTAAAACTTTCGATGGTCTTCAATGACGTGCTGCTGCGGACCTGGGCAATTGTTTTGGCCAGGGTCTTTGCATTGGTCACTTCTCCATACTGTTCAAACAACTTATGCAGTTGCTGTTCCGTATAGGTGTTAACCACATCAAAAGCAGTCAGTGCCTGTCGCTGGTCCATCCGCATATCAAGGGCAGCATCAAAACGGATCGAGAACCCTCTTTCCGCTTCATCAAACTGGTGACTGCTGACCCCCAGATCGGCCATGATCCCATCCACAGCAGCAAAGTGATGTAACCGAAGAAACCGTTTCAGGTGACGAAAGTTATGTGGCACAAATACCACACGATCATCATCCGGCAGGTTCTTCTTCGCATCTTCATCCTGGTCAAACACGATCAACTTTCCCTTTTCACTTAATTGAGCGAGGATGGCTTTTGAATGGCCACCACCGCCAAATGTGCAATCCACGTAAACACCATCGGGGTTGATGTGTAAACCTTCTACTGTTTCAGTCAACAGAACCGGTATGTGATATTCAGCGGCTGATTCGTTAACGGGCTGGGTTGATAAGTTATCGGCAGATATTTTATTATGCTTACCCATACTTTTCAATTGCTCAGCTTTTTAACTTGTCGCTATCGCCTGCCATCACATCCTTTGCTAGACTACTGAATGCATCCGGTGAGAATGATTCAAAGAGCTGTTTGTACTTATTACTATCCCAGATCTCAATTTTATTAACCGCTGCCACCAGCACAATATCCTTTTCCAATCCTGCATGATCCTTAAGGTTGGGTGGCACCAGCAAACGGCCCGCACTGTCCGGCTCCACGAATGTGGCCCCGTTCAGAAAGTGACGCCTGAACTCCCTCACTTTCGGGTCGAAGTCGTTCAGCTTGCTGATATCTGCAAAGAGCGGTTCCCAGTTTTTTACCGGGTAAAGAGCCAAACACTTCTCAAAACCCCTGTTGATAACAAAGCGGCTATCTTCGCCTTCCGGCAGCTGTTTTTTGAAACCAGCCGGGAGGAGGAACCGCCCCTTGGCGTCCAAAGTAGCCTCGAATTCTCCGAGAAAGCCTGTCATTATCAGGGATTTGAGTCAATTTTTAATTAATTGACACAAAATAACACATTTTCCCACTTGCATGACAAATTTTGCTGTTTTTATTTTTTCCACAAGTCAATATTGCTTGAAAGTCTTTACAGTAAAGGCTTACATTGAATTTGTCCGGCAGAAATGGTTTTTGACAGTGAACTGGCTGTGGATTGCGGTGGATAAGATGGGGATAATCACAAAACTGGCTGTTTTCTCTCCTTGTCTCTACTTTTACAGCATGAGAAAAGCTGTTCGAGTTATTCTGATAGTCGGCTTTTTAAGCGGCGTTTCACTATTACTGGTTGGATGGCAGCATCCTATTTTTTTTAAATGGCTATCAGGAACAGCGAGGTCTATTGGCAAGCCAATAAAGGTTGATGTATATCTTAATGATACCCTAAATGAAAATATATCTGTTTTTAAAGCTGATTCCTCTACTGGGATGGCACAGCAACAATCTGTTACCTGCTCCACTTCGCTACACCTAGTCAGGTATCAAGGGCAAAGATCCTTAGTGTGCTTAAAGGTCGATTAGTAATTGGATTACCTACTGCCGTTGGACAAAGAGATTATGATATTATTGTGGGCGACCTCTTCCAAAGTGAAACAGGCAGTAAGTTTACTGATATCCATGATGATATAAAAGGGTTTGGTTTTGATCCCGGATTGCGTTTTGCAGAAAAGAGTATTCATTTCAGGATCCCTTCTGCAAATAATGATACTGGTTTCGATTCAATAAGAATTGAACTTTGATTGTTTTATTTTTGTACTTCACCAACTGCGACAGTTAGTCGCAATACATATGCATCCCAAATATCTTTCCATCAACGATTTCACTTATTCGCTTCCTGAAGAACGTATTGCTAAATATCCATTATCGGAAAGAGACGCTTCAAAACTGCTGGTCTTCCAAAACGGGCAATTAAAAGATGATGCCTACAGGAATATTGCGGATCATATTCCAACTGGCTCGGTACTGATCTTTAATAATACCAAAGTAGTGGAAGCCCGGTTAGTTTTTCAAAAAATCTCTGGTGGACAGATTGAAATTTTTTGCCTGGAGCCACATGAACAATATCCTGACATTACTTCGGCCATGTTGCAACAGGAGAAAGTACAAT
>CALRSN020000113.1:0-7009 GCA_943370865.1 Bordetella parapertussis | reverse complement strand
TTGTGGATGCAAAGGAAGCGTTTTTTTTAAAACGATTTCAATTGCCCTGCCACTTCCTCTCTTCGTCTCCGGGATATTTCCACTTTGGAATGGTCAACCAGTGTAAGAATACCTTCCCCACTGTAGTTTACCACATGAATTTTATTGATGATATGCGATTTATGGATACGGATAAAGCCATGATTGCTGAGAATTTCCTCGTATTCCTTTAATGTTTTAGAAATGAGCAATGGCTTATGCCCGGTAAAAAAGAATTTGGTATAGTTACTTTCCCCTTCCAGCCGTATGATCTCTTCCGGGTTGTAAAAAAAAGTGCCCTGTGCGGTAGGCAAGGCCAGTTTAAATCCTTTCCGATCCTGTACATGAATATTATGGAGGAAATTATTGTACAGTGATTTGTTGTTTACTGCAGAAGATAATTTGCTTGTATATCGTTTAATGGCTGCCTGCAGTTCATCTCCGTCAATTGGTTTCATCAGGTAGTCTAATGCGCTGAAACGGATGGCTTCAATGGCATATTGATCGTGGGCTGTAGTGAAAATGATATTGAAATTAATTTCAGGAAGCTGCTTCAATAAGCCAAAGCCTGTCATCAGGGGCATTTGTATATCTAAAAATAACAGGTCCGGGTGCCAGGTTTTTAACAACCGTAACCCATCATGGGGATCATTAGTGCTTTTTAATTCACTGATCTCCGGTACATAATGGGATAATAACAGGGTGAGTGTCTTTACCGCCGAAGGTTCATCATCGATGATCAATGCTTTTATCATATTAAAGGGTTTACCCGGTATAAATATGCAACTTTACTTCTGTACCAGCGGGTACATTATTGTCAAACATATCTCGTATAGTAACTTCAAAAGTATGACCATACTGTTGCTGCAATATATTCAGCCTGTCATACACTAAGGAAAGACCTTTTGATTTGTGTTGGGTATGACTGTTCTGTTTCAGCCGGGAGGCTGCTTCCCGGCCTATCCCGTTATCAGTTACGGTGCATACCAACAAATCATCGCTGCTGAGTGTAAAGTAAATATGTACCCGGCGTTCACCTTGCTTGGTCATCAGGCCGTGCCAGATCGCATTTTCTACAAAGGGCTGCACAATCATCGGTGGTATTTTTATCTCATCATCGTCAATCGCTTCATCCACTTTTATTTCGTAGTTGAAATTTCCATCAAAGCGGAGTTGTTCCAGTTCCAGGTACAGGTGAAGCACTTCCAGCTCTTTTTCCAGTGAAATGAAATCCTGGTCGCTGTGATTGAGTACTTCCCGTTGCAGTTTTGAAAATTTGGATAAGTAGCGGTTTGCTTCAGTAATATTTCCCTGCAGAATATATTGCTGCACACTGTTCAGGGCATTAAAGATAAAATGCGGGTTCATTTGTGCCCGCAGGGTGGTGAGCTGTGAAGTCGCAAGGTCTTTATTCAGTTTCAGCACTTCCATCTCTTTTTCCCGGGTTTGCTGCTGGGCTTCTATCCTGTCAATCTTATCTGCCAGCATGGAGGCAATCGTGGTCAAAATTTGCAAATGACGGTCGGTATAGAAATTTTTTTCCGAGTGTTCAGTATTAATAGCTCCTATTGCTTCATCATTATGAATAATCGGAACACAGAGTTCACTTAATCTTACTTTACCGTCGGCTGAATAATATCTCTTATCCTGGGTGGTATCATTAGCGAGGATATAGTGCCTGTTTTCAACTGCAGATCCTACTATGCCCTTCCTTTTTGGCACATGATAATTTTCTTTATCCATATCACTTTGCATCGAACCTTTAATCCCGTAGCCTGCTTTTTGAAGCAATATTGTTTTGTCTTCGTTCCACAGGTAGATCATACAGTCTTCAAACCCGAGTTTACCAATCAGGTTTTTAGCCACATCCCATAGCAGTTCATCCATGGTCTCCTGCTGGTGAATGGTAGCGCTGAAATAATTGGTAACCTGGGCAATTTCTAATTTATATAAATAACTGTCGGCTTCAATTTTTTGCATTTCTGTTTTACGTCCCTCCCTGTCTTTAATGAAGCGTATCCTTCGGCGGAATAAAAAAACTATTCCAAAACATACCAATAAGACAGAAGCTATCTTAAACCATAGTGTTTGCCACAGAGGTGCTTTAATAGTAAATGTAAATGTCGCATCTTCTTTACTGCCGGAGCCTTTTGAACTGCTGGCTTTTACCCGGAATGTATAACTACCCGGTGCCAGATTTTCATAACTGACACTCCGTTGTGTACCTGCTGCTATCCAGCCTGTGTCCACCCCTGCTAGTGTATAAAAATATTTTACGCCTTCCGGGTTGCTATATTCAAGTGCAGTAAAATGGAAAACGAATGATTTATTTGTATGGGAAAAATTGTTAAGGCCGGTTGAATCAGCATTTATCCATTCACCGTTTTTTGCTTTCACTCCGGTAATATAAACTGCCGGAGGGATAGCTGAAAAAGGAAATGCTGCCGGAAGAAATGAGGTAATGCCACTGGTAGTAGCCGCCCAGATCCGGTTTTCATTATCCTGGTATAGCCTGATATAACCATACCCTGCTTCGGTAAAGCCATCTTTTTTATCAAAATTGATAATGCGGTCAGGTTGGTTATTATTTTGCTTAATAAGGCTTATTCCTTTTGAACTACCCGCCCAGATATTATTTTCATGATCAGCCAGCAGTGTTAAGTAGTTTGACGCAGCAAGGCCATCAGCCTCTGTAAATTTTTGCAGCAGCACCGGTTCATTATTAGTGTTGAAGCGGCATTTTAAAATCCCTTCGGAACTGGTCGCTATCCATACAATTCCATTTTTATCGGTAATGATAAAATTAACGGGCAATAACCTGTTATTGAGTTTAAAGGAGTGTAAAGAATCGTTTCTCAAATAAACAAGGCCTTCCTGTCCGGCTATCCAGATCGTTCCATCCGGAGCTTCTATGCCGGAATAAAAATTAGCATGCCAGGAAATCCTCGGTTCGTACATGAATTTTTTAAAGGAGATCGAATTGTTTTTACTAATAATTATTTCAGAAATTCCTGCATCACCGATGGCATAAAGCCGGCCTGATTTTGTTTGCAGAAATGAATACACCGAATTATCATGCAAACCATCATGTTTTGTAAAAACCTGTACTTTGTTATTCCTTATGAGGGCCAGGCCCTGGTAACCCGTGCCCGCCCATAACCATCCTCTTTCATCTTCATACAATGCTTTTATTTCAGCTTTGGGGACTATATTTTTTTTATATACAGAAAAACCGGTCTCATTTTTTTCAAAAACTGTTCCCCTATTATTTCCTGCCAGTAATTCGCCATTCTTTAATTGAAGAATGGAATAAAAATCTTTGTGGTCAGAGATAGCAGACAAATCATAAGAACTAAAAAAGGAGGGCCTGATCTTTACAAGCCCGTCATAGGAGGCGACCCAAAAAAAATCCTCTTCTTTTAAAAAGGCGGTTGGGATAATAATATCTTTTTCCAGTGTATTGATATGTTGTGAAGCAATACCCTCATCGGGGTGAAAATAATAAAGCCCGGAAGTGCCTAAGTACCAAAAGCCAGCCTTATCTTTTACCGCCATGGAAGGAATAATCCTCTTAACTGGTAGCCGGGTGGGTTTACCATTTTCCAGCACATTCATTTCTGTGGCTTCAGCATCATAGTACAGTTTTGTTTTACTTACCGGGAAAAGAGAAAGGATGTGATTATTCTCAACCGTATCAATATGCACCAGTTCCAATTTGTTTGCGGATAACCGGAACAAGGTGGAAAACTGCGACATATAAATAGTTCCATCAGGTGCTTTGGCAATACGCATTGTCATACTGCCATATTTTTTTTTGAGATCTTTATTCCATTGAGGAAGGAGATGATCCTGTAGTAGGATCTTCTTTTTACCCGTTAAATCAATATCCGGAATGTGAATTTTTACCGGACCTGTTTCTGTGGCCAGCCAGAGGATCCCTTCGGGATCAGGCAAAATATAATTGACCGATTGTGGTGCTGCCGAGGCTGCATTTATCTTTATGATCCTGTTATTGTGGTAACAAAATAACCCGGCGCCAGTACCTATCCACAACCTGTTTTGAGAGTCTGCTTTTATTGTTTTTACAAAACCAATCAACTCATCACCTGCTGCATAGAAATAGTTGTGAAATATGTAACCGTCATACCTGCTGAGCCCGGCGGCTGTACCGATCCAAAGAAATCCTTTTTCATCTTTTGCCAGAGCGGTGATTTCGGAAGAAGGCAAACCATGAGAACTGTTGTAAAATTCAAAAATGTAGGATGCAGATTGCTGCGACAATAGCCGGGTACTGCTTAAGATGAAAACTAAAAGCAGGTATACATTATATTGAAACCAGGTTTTTTTCAAAGCACTAAAGTAATACTCCTTACCACAATCCCATACAGGTGATATATTATTTGTTCTCCTTCAGTTGATCCATTTCCTTTCTCAGTTGCAGTATCATTTTTTTTAACTCTTCGTTCTCTTTTTCCAGTTGCTCAATCTTTTGTGTACGTTTCTCCAAAGCTTGTATGGCAATTAAATTGACCCCATCAAAATCCGCAGAGTTGATAGTAGTGTCGTTACCGATCGTTCCAAACTTATCTTTTCCAAACGCTGCATAAAAATCCTGTGCCATGGGGCCGTAGTGGCGTTGCTTCAAAGGGTTTTGAGAGAGATAATTCCAGCTGCCGAGTTTCATGCCAGCGATTTTTTGCAGAAAATCCTCTCCATCTGACTGTTGAAATTTTTCTTTCAGCCTGTAATCACTGGCGGTAACCCAGGCATTGCCGCCGGCAGGTAACTGGCAGCTTTCTGCATTGATAGCAGCAGCACTGGTGAAAAAGCGGTAGCCGCCATCAAATCTTGCACGGAAAGAGTTAGCTGTTGCAATATTTAAAACGGTGTTGGTGGAATTATCTCCAATTATTAAAGCCCCATCAAAATTGTTGGTAGAAACGTAGTTGCCCATAGCTGTTGAATTGTCTCCACTTGCTATTGTGGAAGCTCCCATTGCAGTAGCGCTATTTCCGCTGGCCGTGGTAAAATCTCCTATAGCAGTAGCACTATTTCCACTGGCCGTGGTATAGTAGCCCAAAGCAACAGAAGTACTTCCCTGCGCCCTGACTGCTGTTCCTATTGCAATGGAGTAGCTACCACTGGCGGTTGTTTTAATCCCACTCTGTGCATTTGTACTTCCAATAGCAGTAGATTCTGCCCCGCTGGCAGTTGCATAATTACCTATTGCAGCAGCTCCAAATCCACTAGCAATGGCCCTTAGCCCAATTGCAGTTGCATAATCGGTTGCCTCCGGTCGGTTACCCAATGCTATAGAATATGCTCCTCTTGGTGCATTATTCATAACGCCACTCCGGAAAACACTATTTTTTGTATCAAAAAACAAGCCGTTGCCTGCAAAGCCGCTAACCTCTGTTTGTGTTGAAGTAGTATTGTATAATTTACGAAACAGCAAAGAAAAGCCTGCTCCAATATTGGCATCGGCATTGCTTTTAAAAATAATGTAAAGGTCAGATGAATTAAAAACCCATTTGCCGGTATTGGTATAGCTATTTCCCACCGCCATCAATATTTCTCCGGACAGATTTTCTTTTATTATCAACGAGTCTCCGGTTCCCAAATCCATAGCTTCTACGGTAAGCTCCATGCCAACGATCATTGATGAATGATCAATACTTGCATTGGCAGTCATATTGGCCAGGTAACCGCCTCCAGGCCCTCCGGGGTCGTATATTCTTCCGGTAGAGTCAGAGTGCCCAAAGGTGATGGTGCTGGCATTTACCATTGTTTTAATTTGTCCCGCTGTAGGTGCTGTGCTGGTGGCTGTATTTGGTTCGGTTACTAACAAACTGCCCCGCACCTGTAGTTTGTTTTGTGGCTCAGTGGTGCCAATACCTACGTTTTGGGCATTACTTATTGTATGCAGCAGTAACGCTATTGTTGATACTAAAATACTTTTTACATACATGGCATATATTTTTAAATAGAAAGAGCGGATGTTTTATTTTAAAAAAATACCGGCAGCACCGCCATGTACACCCAGTTGGCTTAGCACGGCCACCGTACCTTTTCCCCAATAAACAGCTCTTCGGTGAGAACCGTCGAAATAACTGCCGGCAGCATATACATCAGTACCATTAACGGCAATGCCACCAACAATTTCTTCACCCGAAGGATAGGTTGCAGCCGGTGGCAGGCCGGCAAAGCCGGCAAGTGAATTTTTCCAGTAACCTGATTTTACGGCAGCGTTGCCGTTTTTACCCCCCACATATATATCGCTGCCATTAACGAATAAGGAGTAACCGGCTGAGTTTTCGCTGCCGCTTGAAAGAGATGTCATATTCCCATTTTTCCAGTATACGGCTTTAGAATAACCCGTAACATCATTTACAGTGCCAGCTACATAAACATCTGTACCTATCACCAGTATTGCTGAAGCACTCGCATCTGTTGAGCCGTCAGTAAGTGGAACAGCCACACCATTTTTCCAATATTTAGCAATGCTTGTACTGCTGGTAACTGATTTTTCTTCGCTGCCTGCTACATATATATCGCTGCCTGAAACAAAAATGCTTTGTGCATCAGCGTCTTTAGTACCATCGGTTAAATTGACCGGGGTCCCGTTCTTCCAGTATTTAGCCACATCATTTCCACTGGTTGCTCTTTCTATGCCTGCGGCATATACATCGTCGCCACTAATAAAAATGGAATTGGCGGCATCAAACGGGCCACCTGTGCCGGTTACGCTTAACGTGAAAGCCACGCCATTTTTCCAATAGGTTGCAATGTTTAGTACGCTAGCCGCTTTATCCTGGTAGCCCGCCACGTACACATCAGTACCCGAAACAAAAATAGCCCTGGCAACAGCATCTCTTGATCCGTTGGTTAGTGTTACCGCTGTTCCATTTTTCCAGTATTTGGCTACATTTTTTCCGCTGCTGTTTATTTCGTAACCGGCTACATATACATCGCTGATGGTTGTTACAGGAGG
>CALRSN020000112.1:0-7023 GCA_943370865.1 Bordetella parapertussis | reverse complement strand
TTGTTGGGTACTGCGGTGGCTTTTATGGTAGGGTTCAAGAACAATGCTTCCTATGAACGGATGTGGGAAGCCCGGAAGGCGTGGGGAGCCATTGTGAATGCAAGCCGTAGTTGGGGCATTATGGTCAGGGATTATATTTCTAATAAACATGCTATACAACCATTGTCAGAAAAAGAATTAGAAACGATCCGGCTACAACTGATCCACCGGCATTTTGCCTGGCTTACTGCTTTAAGGTTTCAGCTCCGCGAAAGCAGGGTTTGGGAAGCCATCAATAAAAAACATAACCAGGAATACAGGAACAGGTGGTTTCGTGTAGAGGAACACAATGGTACAATGGAAACGGAATTGCATAAATACATGCCGCCGGAAGATATTAAGCAGATCATGCCTAAATCCAATAAAGCGGCACAGATCATTGCCCTGCAGTCAGCCCAGCTCAAAGAATTACTTGATAAAGGCCTGATCGAAGATTTCAGGCATATGGAACTGGAGAAATTGTTACTGGAATTTTATAACCAGCAGGGAGTATCCGAACGGATAAAAAACTTTCCTTACCCGAGACAATTTGCCACCCTGAACCTTTACTTCATCAAGATCTTTATTATCCTGCTGCCCCTGGGTATGTTGCAGGAGTTTGAAAAAATGGGGGGTAACTGGATCTGGTTATCAGTTCCCTTCAGTGCACTTTCTGCCTGGATATTTACCACGATGGAACGGATAGGTGAATCAACAGAGAGTCCTTTTGAAGGAAGTGCAAATGATGTACCCATTACTGCCATGAGCAGGGCCATTGAAATTGACCTCCGGGAAATGTATAATGAGACAACTATTCCAGCTCCTCTAAAGCCAGAAAATAATATTTTACTCTGATAAAATCATACAACCATGCATATTGAACAGGTCTTTGTCAATAACGAAAAATGGATCCAGGAAAAACTGGCGGCCAATAAAGATTATTTCAACGAACTGGCGAAGGGCCAGGCTCCGGAATTTTTATATATCGGTTGCTCCGACAGCCGGGTAACTGCCGAAGATATCATGGGGGTGCAGCCCGGTGAGGTTTTTGTTCACCGCAATATTGCCAACCTTGTTAACAGTGTTGACCTGAATGTGATGTCGGTACTCAATTATGCTGTACGCCATTTAAAAGTGAATCATATCGTTGTCTGTGGTCATTATTATTGCGGCGGTGTGAAAGCAGCTATGCAGCCCAGTGACCTGGGTATTCTGAATCCCTGGTTACGCAATATCCGGGATGTGTACAGGTTGCACAAGGAAGAACTGAATGCTATCAGTAACGAAGATGAAAGATATAACCGGCTGATCGAATTAAATGTGCAGGAGCAATGTATTAACCTGATTAAAACGGCTGCAGTGCAGCAAGCTCATAAAGAACGGGGACTGCTTGTGCATGGTTGGGTTTTTGATATTCGTTCCGGGAGACTGATCGATCTGAAGATTGATTTCCCCACAATTCTCGCTTCCATCATGGAAATTTATAAGTTAAGCTGATCATACTTTTTATATGCACAAAAAAATTCTACTGCTGGGAAGCGGTGAACTCGGGAAAGAACTGGTGATCGCTTTAAAAAGACTGGGACAAACAGTGATTGCTGTGGATAGTTATCCCGGCGCACCGGCTATGCAGGTGGCAGATGGTTTTGAAGTGATCGATATGCTGAATGGCGAACAACTGGATGCTGTTGTGGCTAAACACCAGCCGGATTTAATAGTACCCGAAATTGAAGCCATCCGCACTGAACGTTTTTATGATTATGAAAAACAAAAGATACAGGTAGTGCCCAGTGCCAAAGCAGCCAATTTCACTATGAACCGGAAACTGATCCGTGACCTCGCCAGCAAAGAGCTGGGCTTGCGTACCGCAAAATATTTTTACGCTACCAGCTTTGATGAATTCACCGCTGCAGTAAAAGAAATTGGCCTGCCCTGTGTGGTAAAACCATTGATGTCGTCTTCCGGGAAAGGACAATCGGTGTTGAAAAAAGAAGAAGACGAGCAAACAGTATGGGAATATGCCATCAATAACTCAAGAGGGGATATCAAAGAAGTGATCATTGAAGAATTCATTGCATTTCATACCGAGATCACTTTGCTAACTGTAACACAAAAGAACGGGGAAACTTTGTTTTGTCCGCCCATTGGACACCGGCAGGAAAGAGGTGATTACCAGGAAAGCTGGCAACCCGTTGCGATCAGTGAAAAAGATTATAATGATGCCTGTCTTATGGCGGAGAAAGTAACCGCCGCATTGACCGGGTCAGGTTTATGGGGTGTTGAATTTTTCCTGACGGATAAAGGCGTTTATTTTTCCGAGCTAAGCCCGAGACCACACGATACAGGTATGGTAACATTAGCGGGTACCCAAAACTTATCTGAGTTTGAATTACATGCCAGAACCATCTTAGGATTACCCATACCGGGTATAAAATTAGAAAGAGCTGGCGCCAGTGCGGTGGTATTGGCCAACAAATCAGCCGAACAGTTTACGATAACCGGTGTGGAGAAAGCGATGGAACAAACCAATACCGATATCAGGATATTTGGTAAGCCTACTACAAGGCCTTACCGCAGGATGGCTGTGGCGTTGGTATATGATGTACCTGGTACAGATATGAATGTGTTAAGAAAAAAAGCAAAACAGGCAGCGGATCAAATTACAATTCAATAAAAGGCGATGGATAAAATTAATCTTGCTGAAAAATTTTCTTTGTTCAATGATCACTTCAGTCCCAAAGTGGTGGGTGAGTTAAATGGGCAGCAGGTGAAGCTGGTCAAGTTCAAAGGAGAATTTGTCTGGCACCATCATGACCACGAAGATGAATTATTTTATGTGCTGAAAGGAAATTTTGATATGCATATGCGGGATAAGATCGTTACGATCCATGAAGGTGAGTTCATTATTATGCCCCGTGGAGTGGAGCACAAGCCGGTAGCCAATGAAGAAGTGGAGATCATGCTGTTTGAACCAGCCACCACACTGAACACCGGAAATGTAACCAATGAAAAAACAGTGAAAGAGCTAAAGCACCTTTAGTGAACTACCGGTTAACCCATAAACCTATTAACTAATTAAACAGTTAACTGATCAACCTCCTTCACACATCTTTTTCAAATTATTCAACCCTGTTTCAAACTGGTGAGACAGGTTCTTATTGATCACCGGTCCCATCAAACGAGCCACCGGCCAGGGAAGGCCACCGCTGTTTTGCCAGGTGATCTTGGTTCCGTTATCTCCCCAGGGCTCAAACAACCAGTTGTCTTTGGCCTTACTTTTCCAGGGTTTGAAGAATTCGAGTTCAAAATGAATATGCTTATTGTCCATGCCCTGCAGGGTTAAACTGCCAACGCCTACTTTTTTCCCTTCCCAGGCATATTTGTGACCGGCTGTTTTAGGTTCACCGGTAATTGTGTTCTTCACCGATGGATCTGATTGTTGCCAGGGATTCCACTGGCTGTAAAAATTGAGGTCACCCACCCGGTCCATCACCGCTGCAACCGGTTTATTGATGATGATATTTTTTTCAACCTGGTAAGTTTTGGGCATCAGGGCGGCCAGGAGAAAGATGGCCAGGATAATTCCGAGTGCTATATAAACGATGATCATGGCAGCGAATTTAGGACCTGTAAGTTACTGAATAGATAAGGGGCTTACAAACCTTTTATCATTAATGCCTGGGACGTAAAATTCTATATACAAAAGACTGGTGCGAAGATTAAATTTTACGACCGGTATAAAGTTAGTATAATTGATAGCATGAACCGGGGCAGCGACATATCCAACTCACTCACTTATTACCGGTTAATTGCTTTATGGGTACTGAGTGAAGCGATGCTGGGTGGCATCATTCATGGATTTAAGATCCCGGTATCAGGTCTTGTGGTGGGCAGTGCAGCGGTTATTTGTATCTGTCTCATTGCCTGGTATGCACCCGCAAGAGGTGCCATACTGAAAGCAACTGTTATTGTAGCGATATTTAAAATGATGCTCAGCCCGCAGGCGCCACCCACGGCTTATATTGCTGTCTTCTTCCAGGGCTTGTTGGGAGAATTGCTGCTCCGCAAAAAGAAACACTTCCGTTTTTCCTGTTTGGTCTTCGCTATACTGGCTTTGTTGGAATCGGGCTTACAACGAATCGCTGTACTCACTATTATCTACGGCAACGACCTGTGGAAAGTGATCAATGATTTTATCAATGGGCTGACGAAACAAAAAGTAGCGGCCAATTATAGTTTATGGATTGGCGGAGGATATGTGCTACTGCATGTAACAGCCGGTATCATTGCGGGCTGGTGGGCCTCATTACTACCCGGCCTAATCAGCAAATGGAGCAGGGAGAAAATATACCGCCTGCCTGTTCCCGAAACAGCAGGCAGTATCGTAACAACGGCTGCTAAAAAAAAGCAACGATGGAAAAAAGGAGTGTTCATTGCCTGGTTGTTATTACTGGGGCTCTACATACAATCTTATTATAAAATCGGGACCCCGTTATTACCGGCACATATCTCTTTAAAGATATTATTACGTTCTTTCATCATTGTACTCGGCTGGTATTTTATCATCGGGCCATTGCTAAAAAAAATATTACAGCGCTGGTTGCAGCAAAAGCAAAGCCAGGCACAGGCAGAAGTAAACCAGGTTTTGGAACTGTTACCTGTTACACAACAACTGGTGATGCAAAGCTGGAACTGGACCCTCCGGTACCGTGGATGGAAACGGTTCAAAGCGGTCATTAAAATAATATTGGTGAATGCACTGGATCCCGTGCCGGGAAAAAAAATTGTCGTATTGAGCGGACCTGTGCAAACCGGGAAAACAACAGCCCTTGTCAACTGGTCAACCGGGAGGAATGATGTGTACGGAATCCTTACTCCCGTTGCTAATGAGAAAAGAGTATTCATGAATATTGCATCCCGTCACCTGTTCCGGATGGAAGCTAAAGAAGGAGATGAAGCTGTACTGGTGGTGGGTAAGCATGTTTTCAGTGCAGAACATTTTGACAGGGCTGCTACCATTATAAAAGAGGCCGTGCATAAGGAAGGCTGGCTGATTATTGATGAGATCGGTCCGCTCGAACTGAGAGGAAGTGGCTTTCATGATATAGTAAAAGAGGTTTTAGAGCAACGCCGCGATAATATTTTACTGGTGGTGCGGGAAGGACTGGAAGAAAAAGTGATAACGTATTTCCAGGTTCCTGACCCGATCCGCATCAGCCCGGAACAGGTAGCTGCATTGCTCTAAACTGTACCTTTATAACATGGCTGTATTTTTCAATGATCATTTTGTGGCGAATGAAAATGCACTCCTGCATGTATCGGATCTCTCGATGCAGCGGGGCTATGCCATTTTTGATTTTTGCAGAACAAAAAACTGGCAGCCACTTTTTCTAAATGATCACCTGGATCGTTTTTATGCATCAGCGGCAGCTATGCACCTGCCCGCCAGGTATAATAAAGAAGAACTGACAGGCATCGTTCATGAATTAATTGAACGAACCTTACTGGATGAAGCAGGTATCCGGATCTTATTAACCGGTGGTTATTCGGCGGATGGATACCAGCCGGCTTCCCCCAATCTTATCATTACCTGCATTGCCGTCAAAACAGCAAGCCTTGCTGATTTTGAAAACGGGATCACGGCAATGACCTATGAACAGCAGCGGGAATTGCCTTCTGTCAAAACTATTAACTACATGATGGCAGTCTGGCTGCAACCCCTGCTGAAAGAAAAAAAAGTGAATGATGTATTGTATCATCACAAGGGTATCATCACGGAGTTTCCCCGGTCCAATGTTTTTATTGTTACCAAAGACCAGCGGCTACTTACACCATCCCGACATATGTTGCGGGGCATCACCCGGAAACAAGTGTTGTCCATCGCTGCCAAACAGATGAACGTGGAAGAAAGAGATATTCATACCGATGAACTCCTACAGGCCGCCGAAGTTTTTTTAACCAGCACCACTAAAAAAATAATGCCCGTGGTAGCCATCGATGGTCATATCATTGGCGATGGAAAACCCGGTGCTATAACAAGAAAATTATACAATGATTTTTTGCAGCTGGAACAACAACAAAGCAATAAATAACCGATCAAAAGAATAACTATGAAACTGGACCTCGCTTCTTTCCGTCCATTGAATGTGCAACGGGCAACGGAAGGATTCAAATGTTACGATAACCAACCTCTCACCTACTGGACAACGGCACTCGCCGGCGAAGTGGGTGAACTCTGCAACATGATCAAAAAAATGCAGCGGGTGGAAAGAGGTGGTATTGACGGTGGCAGCTCTTACACCGCCAAAGACATCAATAAAGAAATGCTGAAAGAAGAGATCGGTGGGATCGCTATTTATTTAGACCTGCTGGCCTCCTTGCTGGATATCAGTTTGGAAGAAGCGATCATTGATACCTTCAACAGCAAATCGGCAAAATATAATTTCAAACAGTTTGTAGAGCCATTGCCGGTAAAATAATATTACTGGAATAACAACCTGATCTTGCAGAAGGCAAAATAAGCCATCGCTAAAGCAAAGAACCAGGCTGCTATTATCAATAGTACAGAAGCGATATTATTTTTATTCCCGGACATTAATCATGTACCCGTTTTAACCGTAAAGCAGTTACCGGCGAAACGATCAGTGGGAATTTCTCCACCACCACGTTGCTGGTATCCAGGCCAAATCCCTTCTCTTCGGAAAGACTGATCTCTTTCAGCCAGAAATAGATCTTCATCACCAGCCGTTCAAAGAAAGGCAGCTCATTATCCTGGCTCAGGTATTTTTCCATCACCACAAAAGAGAAATCACCGGTCACATTATTCTTCTCCAGGCTTTCATAACGGCTGCGCACATTCACTTCTTTATTCGCTACCAGGTCTTCCACCACTTTGCGGAATAATAAATTGATGCGGGGCTGCACCCGGAACCCCAAACTGAAATCGACCCGGATGATATCATTGGGGATGATATGACTCACTTTATATTCGGTCGTGTACGGATC
>CALRSN020000111.1:0-7025 GCA_943370865.1 Bordetella parapertussis | reverse complement strand
AGCCGCTATATTGAATATGATCAGAAGAATGAAGTCTATAAACATTACCAGCAATTAGACAGCAGTTTTTTCAAAACACATAACACCGGCGACCTGATGAACAGGATCGCTGAAGATGTAAGCCGGGTAAGGATGTTTACGGGCCCGGCTATCATGTACCTGGCCAATCTTGTGGCTATCATTTCCCTGAGTGTGTTCTTTATGCTGAAGCGGGATACCGAACTTACTTTGTATGTACTGGCACCTTTACCAATCCTTGCTATCACTATCTATTATGTCAACAATACGATCAACAGGAAAAGTGAGAAGATACAGGAATCGCTTTCGGATCTGACCACGAATGCACAGGAGTCTTATTCTGGTATCCGGGTGATCAAATCCTTTGTACAGGAAAAAGCCATGCTAGGTTTTTTTGCAAAGAACAGCGAAGAGTACCGGAAGAATGCGATCGGGTTGGCCCGGGTGGAAGCGGTTTATTTTCCTTCAATCACTTTACTGATAGGACTGAGTACCTTATTTACGATCATGATCGGTGGCTTACATCATATTGCGAACCCCAATACCACCAGTCTCGCCACGATCGTTGAATTTGTGATGTATGTGAACATGCTTACTTTCCCTGTTAGTGCCATTGGATTAACAGCCAGTATGATCCAGCGGGCAGCCGCTTCTCAAAAAAGAATTAATGAGTTTTTAAATACACCTTCCTCTATCAAAGAACCGGCTTTGCCAGTGAAAAAAGAATTACAAGGCAATATCTCCTTTAAAAACGTAGATTTTGTATATGGTCACACGGGTATTACTGCCCTGAAAAATTTCAGCCTGGAGATCAAAAAGGGGGAGAAGGTGGCGATTGTGGGCAGAACCGGTAGTGGCAAATCAACTGTTGCCCAACTGTTGTTACGGATGTATGATACCACGAAAGGGACCATTGAACTGGATGGAACGGATATCAAACAGCTTGACCTGAAAGCCACCAGGGAACAGATCAGTTATGTGCCGCAGGATGTTTTCTTGTTCAGTGATACAGTGGCCAATAATATCAGTTTCGGGCTCAACGAAACAACCATGGCGGATGTGGAAAGAGCAGCCCGGCAGGCCAGTGTGGATAAGGAAATCGCAGGGTTTTCTGAACAATACCAGACCATGATCGGAGAACGGGGAGTTACACTAAGCGGCGGGCAAAAACAACGGATATCTATCGCAAGAGCCTTGATCAAAGATCCGAACCTGGTGATCTTTGATGATTGTCTCAGTGCCGTGGATGCCAGGACCGAAAAAGAGATCATCGGCAACCTGAATGAATACCTGCAGGATAAAACCGCTATCATTATCACGCACCGCATTTTTTCGCTCTTTGATTTTGACAAGATCGTGGTGCTGGAAGATGGAGAAATTGTGGAGCAGGGCACACACCAGGAATTAGTAGCCCGAAAGGGTTATTATGCCGGGTTATATGATCGTCAGCAGGAACAGGAGCTGGAAACGGAATAAGATAACCTTGTATTTTTTAATAATGTGATGCAAAGCTGTTTGTTCCTGCCTCCGGCCTGTTCTTCAAATCATACCCGGATTTGGCTGTATCAAAAACATCTATATATTTGTGACTTCCAAAACCTAAAGTAAATTTTTTAACTGCAAAATTTATAACTGTGGCGTACGAGAACAATGACAAGAAAATGGAAAGCATTTACAGCAAAAGGATCAGGGCTGGTAAAAGAAGAACTTATTTTTTTGATGTAAGAGCCACCCGTGGCAATGATTATTACCTGACGATCACCGAGAGCAGGAAGCGTTTTGATGATAACGGGTATGACAGACACAAGGTTTTCTTATACAAAGAGGATTTTAATAAATTCATCAAGGCATTGACCGAGGCGGTTGATTATGTAAAAACAGAACTGATGCCGGATTTTGATTTTGATGCATTCAATCACGATGAAACAGAGGAAGGCCAGGCAGAAGCTGGCGAGCCTGTAACAGTAGAAGCTGTTCAAACCCCGGTTGCAGAGCAGCCGGCACCAGCAGCACCGGTAACAGAGATGACCGATAATTCTGCTGCCAGCACAGAGGAAGTAGACAAGTGGTAATCAAATAATTGACGATAAAAAAAAATACCTGCCCCGGCAGGTATTTTTTATTGAAAACTACTATCTTTAAACTTTACTGCTATAAACTAACTGCATGAGGAAAATCTACACTCCCTCTTCTTCTTATGTTTTCTTATCAAGAGTATTGTATTCAATACCTCCTGTAGTTGTTTTGCTTCGTTCATTAAACTCAAACAAATTTTTTACCATGCAACCAAAATTTACCCGAAAGAAATTACGGTTCTTTTGCATGAATGCTATTGCCTTGGCAATGGTATTCGTGTTGTCTGCGCAATTTTCTTTTTCGCAGGATGAAAGGGCTCAATCCAAATTGCTGTACAAACAGCAACAGGAATTGGGGCGGAAATCAAATGACGCAGGAATACCAGAAGTTAGTCCTGCAAGAATTAACCCTGCTGTTATTGTTACAAAATCTGGCGTTGTACAACGCCCCGAGGCCGTTTGTGCTACGGTATCTGGTACACTACAGGCAGGTGACCAAACTTTACCCGGAAGCAGACCTTTCAGAGATGGTGTACTTCCAACCAGCTGCGCAAATAAAACCTGTACACCCGGTGTTGCTGGTGCCGGCAGTTTTTATGATGTTATCAATTTTGCCAATACACAAAGTACTTCCCAGTGTGTTACCCTGACTTATACTGTAACAGCTGCCTCTGGAAATACCTTCCTGAGTGTTTACCAGGGCTCTTTTGACCCTGCTAATACCTGTGCAAACTACCTTTCAGATTGTGGTAGCAGCCCTGCGGTTGGAACCCCGGTAACTTTTTCTTTTACACTTGCCGGAAACGCTACAGCTGCAATCGTTGTGAGTTCAGTAGGTGTAATTACGAACGCTGCTTATACCCTGGTTGTGGATGGTATTTGTGCTCCTTGTGTGCCCACTAACGCAACAGCTCCTGTAATTTCTTCTGTTCCATCCAGCACTTGTGCCGGTTCGCCGATCACATTAAGCATTATTGGTGGGTCATTGAATGGTGCTGCTAACTGGAAATGGTACACTGCTTCATGCGGTGGAACCCTGGTTGGTACCGGTAATTCAATCACAGTGAGCCCTGCGGCTACAACAACATATTATGCCCGTGGTGAAGATGGTTGCGCTCCTGCTGCCGGTCCTTGTGGTCAGCAAACAGTGACGGTTACTTCTTGTACTTGTTTGAGTCCTGATGTAGCTACTATCTGTGAAGGTTCAATTCAGCGATTGTCTGTAACTCCAACAGGTGCTACCACTTCTACTTTCACTTCTGCAGGTGCTGTCTCTATTCCAAGTTCAGGTAATGCTACTCCATATCCATCTAATATCGCTGTTTCAGGTCTTCCTGCAACAGGTGCTGGTGTGTATGTTAGTTCGGTAACGCTCAATGGATTCTCACATACCTGGCCAAGTGACGTCGATATACTTTTACAATCTCCAACAGGTCAGAATGTAATTATTCTTTCTGATGCAGGTGGTTCAACTGCTGTTTCAAATATTAATATGACCTTCAGCGATGCTGCCGCTGCTGTAGCTCCTGGCGTTCTGGTTTCGGGCACATTCAGACCAACTAACGTCGGAACTCCAGATAACTTCCCGGCACCAGGTCCTGGTAATATTACCCAGGCCACTCCAACATTGGGTTCTTTTGCAGGTGCATTTAACCCGAATGGTGACTGGAAATTGTTTGTAAGAGATCAGGCTGCGGGTGATTTAGGTACAATCACCAGCTGGTCAATTACATTCAGCGTTGTTCCTACAGCTGTTTGGACTCCTTCAGCTACCTTATTCTCAAACGCCGCTGCTACTATTCCATATGTTGCCGGAACTGAAACAGATGTTGTTTGGGCAAGACCTACCACGACTACTACCTACACTGCAACTATCAGTTCGGGTCCTTGTGCCGGTGCTAATAACGTAACTGTTACTGTACTGCCTAGACCTGCTGTGACAGTTTCTGCAGGTGGTTGTGCTCCTATAACTTTAAACGCCGGCGGTGCTGTTAACTACTCATGGTCTCCTGGTGGTGGATTAAGTTCTACAACTGGTGCAAGTGTAGTGGCTACCCCGGGTGCTAATACCACTTATACCGTTTTAGGTTATGGTGCCAATGGTTGTTCAAATACAGCTTCTGCAACCGTTAACGGAACATCTACGGCTGCAGTGATCGCAGCTCCTCCTGCATTTGTGAGCCTGATCAACCAGGGCTTCGATGGTACAACAATACCTGCCGGATGGGCTGAGCAAAACCTCAGTACCCCAATCGGTACAGTACCGGGCTGGATATTTGGTACAGCTACTGTTTTATCACCTGCCCAGAATGGCGGTGCTAATTCTTATGCCTTAGGTAATTTCAATAACGTTGCCGGAGCTAATACTATCAGTAACTGGTTATTTGCGCCAACTGTGACCATGCAAAATGGCGATGTACTTACTTTCTATAGCCGTACTGTTACAGGTGCTGCATTCCCTGACAGGCTTGAAGTAAGATTAAGTACCAATGGTGCAAGTACCAACGTAGGTGCTACAAATACAAGTGTGGGTGATTTCACAACAGTGTTGCTGACTATCAACCCTACTCTTACTACTACAGGCTATCCTTCTACATGGACGCAGTTTACTGCGACTATCAGTGGTCTAGCTGCGCCGACAAGCGGACGTATCGCCTTCAGGTATTTTGTTACAAATGGAGGACCGGCAGGTGCTAATTCTGATAACGTAGGTATTGATAATGTACAATTAAACAGGCCTCTGGCTGGTGTTTGTGCCAATACTGTATCCACTTTCAGTGTTAATATCACTGGTGGTATATCACCTTTTACCCTGGTTTATTCCAACGGGACAACTAATACTACTTACAATAACTATACAAGTGGTACCCCGATACAGGTATCTCCTTCAGTAACTACAAACTATACTATTGTATCTGTAACTGGTGCTAACGGTTGCGCTGGTGTAGGTAATTCTGGTACAGCAACTATAAATGTGGTACCTGCTCCTGCTATTACAGCTCAGCCACAGAATGCCTCTGCCTGTGATGCAGGTAATGCTTCGTTCAGCGTAACAGCAACACCATTGAATAATACATACCAGTGGCAGGTCAGCACCAATGGTGGTGGCAGCTATACAAACCTGGCGAATGGTGGTGTGTATGCAGGTGTAACAACCACTACACTTTCACTTACTGGTGTAACAACTGCGATGAGTGGTTACAGGTACCGTGTGGTTATCACTGGTCAGTGTCCTCCTTCACCGGTTACAAGTGCTGCAGCAGTACTGACTGTAAATGTTCCGCCAACTATTACAGCCCAGCCTGCTAACACAACGAGATGTGCTGGTACTTCAGCTTCATTTAGTGTAACCGCAACCGGAAATAGCCCAACCTACCAATGGCAGGTGAGCACTAACGGTGGTGGTACTTACACCAACATAGCTGGTGCTACTTCATCAACCCTGACTCTGTCTGGTGTGACAACTTCAATGAGTGGTAACTTATACCGTGTGGTGGTAACAGTTGCTCCTTGCGGAACAACGGCTACTTCAAATGCTGCAACACTTACAGTGAATGCGCTGCCGGTAGTAACATTAACTAATGCGGATCCTTCTATCACTCCTGGACAAACAACAACTATTACCGCAACCAGTGTTCCTGCTGCGCAAACAGCAAACAGTTGGTCCTGGACACGGAATGGTTCCCCTGTTACTCCTGCAGTTACTGGTAATGTATTAACTGCTAATATCGACGGACTGGGTACTTACCGTGCAAGAGTTACTGATGTTAACGGATGTACAGCTGAGTCTGCTGGTTCAGTAACCATCACTGGTGAGGCTTCTGATCGCCTGTGGATCTACCCGAACCCATCAAGTGGTCAGTTCCAGGTTAGATTGTATTCAAGCGGTAACCCGACTGAGAAGAGGATCGTATCGGTTTACAACTCTGCCGGTGCCCGTATCGTTGATAAAGTATTTGTCCTGACTGATGCTAACGGACCATACCTGCGCATGGATTTTGACCTCTCTGGTCAGGCTGCCGGTGTGTACGTAGTGAAAGTTGAAGACAGATTCAATGATAAAACAACTACAGGTTTAGTAGTGATCTCACACTAATTCTGAATAGTTATATTTTTCCAAAGCCGCCTTAACCGGGCGGCTTTTTTTATTGATTTTGCCTGCTGCGGCAAGCAGGACTTTAAAGTTAAACACACAGATGCTGATACCGTCACCCTGCTCTGTTCTTGATGACCCGCATCTACAGTAAACAGGTTCTCCTCAATGAGGTACACAAATACAAAAGGGCCGCTGTTAAAGCGGCCCTTTTGTATTTTATTTGTCAACTGGTTTCTTTCTTGAAAGTTTTTGATAATGGCGGCTATCAGAACCCTTTCTTTTCAGCAGATTTTAGCGGGGGTAATTTAAAATCATCCACGGCGCTTTTTTGTGCTATCATTTTTTCAATCTCTTCAATTTTGCGGGGAGCAAAAGTGGAAAGAAGTTCATAACCCGTTTCTGTGATCAGCGCATCATCCTCGATACGGACAGCAATACTCCACCATTTCTTATCGCATTTACTTCCTTCAGGGATATAAATACCGGGTTCAATAGTGATCACCATATCTTTCTTTAGTTCTCCGTAAGTACCCCGGTCGTGAACGTCAAGGCCAATATGATGTCCAAGGCCATGAGGATAGTACTGGTTTGCTTCCTCTTCCGTTTTAGCAACTCCCAGTTTTACCAGGCCGGCAGTGATCGTTTTACGGGCGGCATTATTGATGTCAGCCCATTTACAGCCGTTTTTCAGCAATTTAAATGCGGCTTCCTGGGCATCGTATACAAGCTGATAGATAGCTTTTTCTTCAGCCGAAAATTTACCATCCACCGGAATTGTCCTGGTTACATCGGCTGTATAACCGTGATATTCAGCACCCACATCCATCAGCAGCATA
>CALRSN020000110.1:0-7031 GCA_943370865.1 Bordetella parapertussis | reverse complement strand
TGTTATTAAACAGGATCCCCATATCGTTGATATCATACTTCTCATCTGCTAATTCCTGCGCTAACTGAAAGTTCCATCGTCCTCCTGTTTTCCCAAATCCAAGATTTTGCGAGTATCCACTAACAGTATTATCCTTAAACAGCAACTGGCTTACTGCCAATTTTCCATTCCAGTTATACGTATTCTTTTTATTATTGAAGTCAAATAAAGCTGCACTCACATTTGCATCGTAGTCGCCGCCACTCCGCATCGTATTTGTGTTGATAAAAGAAACAGAAGAGTTGTTTTTCAAGGTCTGATCAAATACTATGATATTATAATTGGTTAATGGCCCCGTTTCGGCCTTCCTTGTTTCTTTTGTAACACTGTTCTCAATGGTCGCATACATGGGTTTTGTAATAGCATTGAAGACCCCTAATCCAAAGCCTTTCTTGGTACGGCCTGATACTTTTGTGGCATTTATCAGTTTTGACTCAAGAGGATTCTTTTTTACTTCTTCATCTGACCCAAGGTTAATATTATACGCATTAATCGGTTGCCCTCCCACCCTTCTTGAATAAAACAGGTTTCCTTTACTGAATAACTCGGTTCCCTCCGTAAAAAAAGCACGGTTCTCATTAAACTTAACTTCAAAAGGGGTCAGGTTCAGCACCTGGTTATCACTTTGTACCTGGCCGAAATCCGGTATCAGTGTCATATCAAGAGTAAATGCATCGCTGATACCATACTTTACATCCATGCCACCATTCACGGACGATGTTACATTCTTTACACCTGCCATATTGTTTGGATAGTGGTTAATATACGTTGAGAAGTAAGGAGAGAATTGCAAGCGAACCGGTGCCACTATTTTCTCAATACCGGTCCACTCACCAGCCTGGTTCAAAAAACCATTCACTTTTGGGTCAACGGGATTCCACATAAACTGGCGGCCCACTTTTTTCCTGTTCCTGGTGATGTTCAAACCCCAGGTCTGGTTCTCTTTACTCACAAACCGTATTGCAGAGTGCGGGATACGCATTTCAAAGGTCCAGCCATCGGATACAATTTTTGCTTCGCCATCCCAAACAGCATTCCACGACCCATCCTCGCCAACCGTATTGGAATATTTCGCATCAAACTGTTCTCCTAAAGGGGTAATATAAAACCCAAAACCATTGATCTTGTCTTTGTAGGTGTCGAAAATGACACCCACATAGTCGTTTACACCGATTACATCCCTTCCAACAAGTTCTTTTGATACACTGTCCTTGGATTTCTCATGGCAATAGCCGGCGATATAGATGGAAGTGTTATCATACAGCAGGTATATTTCGGTACGGGTATCAGCATCCTCAATAGCACCAAAATTGGGACGCCATTCTACAAACTGGGTGGCGGGTGTGGCTTCTTTCCAGGCCACTTCCTCCAGATGACCATCAATTTTGAAAGTGGCTGTTGTTCTTTTAGCGGGTAAAGTTTTGGGAACTGGTTGCTGGGAGATGACAGCTGAACTGATCAGCATGGCTGCACAGCATTGCAGGACATGTTTTCTCTTCATGTTACGGGTTGTTGGTTTAGGCTTAATCGGTCAACAGTTGCACTACGAAGGTATACGTACGAGCAAGCGATAATGTTACCGTTCATCAAAACAAAATGCGGGTAATCATCAAAAAAAGATGGTTTAAGAAAGCCTTAACAGAACGGCAAAAAAAGTCCCGCTAAAAGCGGGACCAATTTTTTATACCGAAGCAGGTGATCAGCTGATCTTTTCTACCTGCATATAGTTGAGTTCAACAGGAGTTGAACGTCCAAATATCTTCACAGTAACTTTGAGTTTCTTTTTCTCATCATTCACTTCTTCGATAACTCCATTAAAGTCATTGAAAGGACCTTCAATGATCTTGATAGTTTCACCCACGATGAATGGCTCACTCATGCTAACACCACCCGCTTCTGCCATTTCATCCATTTTACCCAGCATCTTATTCACTTCTGCCTTACGAAGAGCAATGGGGTTTTCTTTACCCAGGAAATGAATAACATTGGTGGTATTTTTAATAATGTCACGAAGATCATCACTGAGTTTACCATCTGTAATTTCTATCATTACATACCCGGGGTAATAGTTTCTTTCCCGAACCACTTTCTTTCCATTCGCCACCTTGTATACTTTCTCAACAGGAAGAAATACCTGCTTAACGATCTCACTCCAGCCACCACGGGATATTTCTTTATCCAGGTATTCTTTTACCTTACGCTCCTTACCGCTTACCACACGAAGCACAAACCACTTCGTTTCCTGCTGTTGTGCATCCTGTGCTTTTACTGCTTCTTCCATCTTACTTAAATTAATAAGGTAACATTTTATAAATCTGCTTCAGGACACCACCAGCTCCAAAATCCATCAGGGAAACAAGCGCAGTGATCACCAGCGTGGCTACCAGTACAATCATAGTTGATTGCTGCAACTGTGTCCAGGTAGGCCAACTCACTTTCTCCATCAATTCCTTGTAAGAATCACGGAAGTAATTACCAATTTTAATCATAACAATTAATTTTCAAATTATGCCAGGCAAAATGACTTTCATTTGCTTTGGCATTTAATCAGCACGGGCACTAGGATTCGAACCCAGATCAAAGGTTTTGGAGACCCGTATGCTACCGTTGCACCATGCCCGTAGAAAGCTAAAAGCTATTCCGTGTTACCGAAACAGCTTTTAGCATATGTTGTAAAGATATAAATCTTTATCTGTAAAGCCTAACGGCTCGTAGCTAAAAGCCCGTAGCTCGTAGCTTACCTTACTTCAATATCTCAGTCACCTGACCTGCACCTACTGTACGACCACCTTCACGAATCGCAAATTTCAAACCTTTTTCCATTGCGATCGGTTGGATCAGCTTCACAGTGATTGAGGTGTTATCACCAGGCATAACCATTTCAGTACCAGGAGCCAGTTCAACCTCACCAGTTACGTCTGTTGTACGGAAGTAGAACTGAGGACGATATTTCTGGAAGAATGGAGTGTGACGTCCACCTTCATCTTTGCTCAATACGTAAACTTCTCCTTTGAATTCAGTATGCGGAGTGATAGAGCCTGGCTTACAAATAACCATACCACGACGGATCTGAGTTTTCTCAATACCGCGAAGCAATAAACCTGCATTATCACCAGCTTCACCTTCGTCCAGCAATTTGCGGAACATTTCCACACCTGTACAAGTTGAGTTAAGAGGCGCATCCATCAGACCAACGATCTCAACAGCTTCACCTACTTTAATACGACCTCTTTCAATACGACCAGTGGCAACTGTACCACGACCTGTGATAGAGAATACGTCTTCCACAGACATCAGGAACGGAAGATCAACCGGGCGGGGAGGTAATGGGATATATTTATCAACTGCATCCATTAATTCAGTGATAGCACCGATCCATTTTTCTTCACCAGCTAATGCGCCAGTTGCAGAACCTTTAATGATTGGAGTGTTGTCACCGTCAAAGCCACGTTTAGTCAGCTCTTCACGGATTTCCATTTCAACCAGTTCCAATAATTCAGGATCTTCTACCAGGTCAACTTTATTCATAAACACAACCATTGTTGGTACACCTACCTGGCGGGCCAAAAGAATGTGTTCTTTAGTTTGAGGCATAGGTCCGTCAGTAGCGGCAACCACAAGGATAGCACCGTCCATCTGGGCAGCACCAGTGATCATGTTCTTAACATAGTCAGCGTGACCAGGACAGTCAACGTGAGCATAGTGACGGGTGTCAGTTTGGTACTCAACGTGAGCAGTATTGATAGTGATACCCCTTTCTTTTTCTTCAGGAGCTCCATCAATATCATCATATTTTTTTGCTGTCGCCAGGCCTCTTTTAGAAAGAACTTCTGTAATTGCGGCAGTCAATGTGGTCTTACCATGGTCAACGTGACCAATCGTACCAATGTTTACGTGGGGTTTGTCCCTCTTAAAGGTCTCTTTTGACATTGTTATGTGTTTTTAAAGTTGTGTTTTACTAATTTTTGTTTCCTATAATGAAGCCGGCAGCATTACTACTATCAGCTTTTCTTGCGTCGCACTCCCTGCCTGCCGGCAGGTTCATCGTCTTGTCCACTATTCCCCAGGCGCCGGTTAATCCAGCAACCAGTATGGAGCCGTTAAAGGGAATTGAACCCTTGACCTCTTCCTTACCAAGGAAGTGCTCTGCCACTGAGCTACAACGGCTTTTCCACTGCCGTCGCAGGCAGTAATTTAAGAGCGGGAGACGAGGCTCGAACTCGCCACCTATAGCTTGGAAGGCTATCGCTCTACCAAATGAGCTACTCCCGCTGGTAACTTTTCAGTTAAATAAAGAACTAAGGTGGGCAAGGATGGATTCGAACCACCGAACTCCGAAGAGGACAGATTTACAGTCTGTTGCCGTTGGCCACTTGGCTACTTGCCCATTGCCAATCGGCAATTGCCAATTGTCAACTGAGCCACCTGCCAGAATCGAACTGGCGACCTACTGATTACAAATCAGTTGCTCTACCAGCTGAGCTAAGGTGGCATTTTCAAACATCCGCCCGGCTGGATTACATAGGCGGAATGAACAATAAAGAACTACCCCCAAATTTTGGGAAGGCAAAGGTAAGGGAATTTAGATATTGCAAAAATTTTGCTACCGGATTTTTTTGTTTGTTTTCAACTGGTTGTGAATAAATGCAGGAAATCTTCATTCCCCTCTCAAAATACCTGACTGTTTTAAAAAGGCGCTGCAATTAGAGCAATAGGTTTCTCCGTTGTCAAGGTTCATTTTCCCTTCTGCATCTTTCATAAGACAGGGATCATTGGGGCAATGAGGTAAAGAATAAGTATGACCCAGTTCATGCAGAGCAAGTATGACCATCCTGTTAATAAAATGCTTCCTGTTTTTCACCTTTTTGATTGGCCGGAAAGATGATATCACACAAGCTTCCCCGGGGCAATACCCGAGCCCCATTATTCCCCAGTTAACATGTGGGTTTTTGTGCGTTGAAATGTCTTTTTGGGTAATGCCCAGTATTTTTCCGTGATGGCCTGCATTACTCTGCTTTAGGAAAACCAACAGGCTGTCTGCCACATAACGCTGACGGGGCTTGTAAAATGCAGACCCTGAAACGGGTTTTTCTTCTAACAATATAATTGTAGCATGTAATCTCTTTTCAAGACCGGATTGTATCTCCCGGATCATTTTTTTATCCGTGCCAGCAAATGGTAAAATAGCAATGCTATGCTGTACTTTGTTTATTCCGGTAACCTTATCCCGCGGCTCACTAGCGCAGGAACATAATAACAGAAATATGTAAAAAGGGGAATAACGCATTCCCCTTTTATTCCAAAATAACAGATAAGTAACCCACAAAAAAGACCCCGCTGGTGGACGGGGTCTTGTAATTTTTTAAGCGGCCTGCTTTTGTTTTTTTCGTTTTATCTGGTTAACGATGGATTCAAAGGCATCGTCAAAAGATGTTTCAAATGATTTACTGGTTGATTTGACAAAAAATTCCTGGCGGGGTACGTGTACTCTGATCTCTGCGATCTTGTCTTTGATGGTATGAACCACATTGTCAAGTTTCAGATACACACTTACTTTGATGATGCGGTCGTGAAAAGTATTGAGCTTTTCTAATTTACGGTTGACATACTCTACCAACCGGCTGTCCGCATCGAATCGAACAGTCTGAATGTTTACGTTCATAGTAATCGCAATTTTTAACTGTGAAACAATAAATAAAGAACTTTTTAAAAGTACATTTCTTACATAAGCTTGCAGTTAATGTTCATTTTAAAGTTACACAATTGAACGGGTAAGACAAACAAATTATTGCCAAAATTTTATTGTTTAAGTGGAAATATTTCAAGCCTTTGGGTGGGCTTTTTTATGTACATCTTTCAGCTTTTCGATGGTATTATGCGTGTAAACCTGCGTGGAGGCAAGACTGCTGTGCCCCAGCAGTTCTTTAACAGCATTCAGGTCAGCGCCGCCGTTCATCAAGTGGGTGGCAAAAGTATGACGAAGGATATGTGGGCTTTTTTTGTCAAGCGTCTTAATATCCCCCAGGTACTGTTTAACCAGCAGGTAAGCATACTTTGGATACATTCTCTTCCCCTTTGCAGTAACCAGCAAAACTTCCTCAGCATTCTCAAATTCCTTCTTTTTCCAGTGCTGGTAATCCCTGATAATGACAATTACTTCTTTACTGACGGGGATAATCCTTTCCTTATTCCCCTTGCCCAGCACCTTGATCTGTGACCGCCCCAGGTCAAGCTGCTTTTCTTTCAGGTTGATCAGCTCACTCAATCTCATGCCCGTTGTGTAAAACAAGGTCAGCAGCATTTTTGCATTTAACGTTTTCCAGTCTTCTGTCAGCCCGGCCAGGGACTGAAGCAGTTCCTTAGTATCCTGTTCCTTTATAAATACCGGCAGCCGTTTACCAATTTTCGGAGCAATGATATTTGCCGTCGGTGACACCTCCAATTTCCCAGTCTTCAATTGGTATTTAAAAAAAGACCTGAGGGTGGATATCTTCCGGTTGATGGATTTGGAGCTCATCTCTGCATCTTTCAGACCCGCCAGCCAGCTGCGGATGAAACCTGCGGTTATTTCTTGTAAAGACAGTTTTCCGAATTGCAGGTCGAGGTAGTCAAAAAAAGCACTGAGATCGTTTTGATAAGAGGTGACGGTATGAACAGAATACCTTTTTTCAAATTTCAGGTAATTAATAAAGGACTGGATCTGTTCGGGAGTAGATGACATAAAAAAAGATAGCTACAAAGCTATAAAACTTTGCAGCTATCTCCTATTATCGGAAAAGGCTAACGAATTAACCTTCTATTTTGCCGCTGGCTATGTTCTGTTTGTAGATCGCCTTCAGCACCTGGCCTCTGCGTTTTACAGATGGCTTGGTGAAACTCTGACGTTCACGCAACTGGAGCAATACTTTAGATTTTTCAAACTTCTTTTTGTACTTCTTCAGCGCTTTATCAATGTTTTCGCAATCTTTTGAATCAATAATTAACATGGTATA
>CALRSN020000109.1:0-7044 GCA_943370865.1 Bordetella parapertussis | reverse complement strand
GGGCACCATACTATCGCTGCAAATGAAGCTGCCTGTTCTTTGCGCATTGCCACTCCGTGCACTGCCATGATCCTTCGTGTAAAAAAATTTGACCGGACAACGGTGCTGATCTCTGCCCGGGCCGCCTCATCATCTCCCTCGCCGATATGCATAACAAAGGGTTTACGATTCCGCAAAGGATGATTGAGTTTTAAGGGCCAGTTTTTTTCAAAAGCTGGTGAATGTAATGAATAACAATCCTGGAAAACATTGACAAGTTCATCCCCGGTTTGCAAATATTTACCATGATTGACCACTGTGGTAAAGCCATTCAACAAGTTCTTGTAAAGCCCCCATTGTACCCGTAAGTTCAAAGGAATTTTTTGTACAGCCCCGATAACATCAGCATTCACCCGGTGAATATCCCTGCCCCATTCCGTATAGTTTGTATAAATCCTGTTCCTGAGCCGGGGGAATAAATTAAAATCAAGATGGTCATGAGAGTTGATAAACCCCGGTAAGACCATGACTCCATTCAATTCCAGTCTTTCCTCCTGCAAATGCTCCAGCATTTCCCGGCGGGCTGTAATTGTCCGGATGATCCCATTTTTTATATGGATATGTTTTCGTTCGGCAGAACCGTGGAGCCTTACATCATGCAGGATCATCCGCTTTTTTTAAATGAATTCCGTAAATAATGGGAATATCCCGGAATGATTCGAACAGTGACAAGGCATTCTGCCTTTCATAATACCCCTTTACCGAATCATCAATCACCCTTTCTGTAAAACGGAGTTCTGTCCAGCCAAGTTGCCTTGTCAACACTCTCAGTTGCTCTATCGGATGGATATAGTTTTTTACAGCAATCAGCTTCCCGTTCAGCTTAAACGTACGTTTACCACCTTTGGCCAATGCTTCCGGATGGTAATCGGTGATGATGATTTCCCCGCCGGGTTTGAGTACCCGGTTCCATTCCCGTAAAGCTGTTTCCAATTTCCCGATATGTGCAATAGCCAGTGTGGAAATGACCAGGTCGCAGGATGCCGTTGCTAGTTCAGGCAGCAGCTCACCCTTCAGCAAAAAGGTCACAGCCTGTGGATATTTCTCTTTCAGCTTTGCAAGCATCCCCGCTGATACATCATAACCAGTAAGCCGTGCCGGTTGTTGTGCAAATAATTTACTCCAATGGCGGCCGGTTCCACACCCAATATCTGCAACACTTTTCCCGCTAATGGCTGTTTGATGAAGTAATTCAGAAAACACTCCTTCATCCAAATCCAGCATCAGGTTGCCGGGTTGGTTATCATAGGCCGCTGCCCAAAGGTCATAGGCTGCCCCGGGATCTTTTTCACGTTGCTGAAATAAGAAAGATTTGATCTGGCTGGCTATAGACATGAATACTAAAATTGTTCATAAATGTAGGGAGAAAGAAGAAGCTTTTACAGGCAACCCTGCTACATTAAGTTCCGTTTTGAAGGAACGATGAACAAGGTCCTTCTTTTCAATCCCAAAAGTGCCAATGCCAAGCATCGTGTACCCAACTCGATCATGAATATTGCTGCATCAGTAGACAGGATTTTTGATTGGGTTATTGTAGATGGAAATTGCGAGGAAGATCCGTATAAAAAAATGGCAGCTTATTTACAAACAGGTGAATACCGCTATATCGGCTTCACGATCATGCCGGGTCCGCAAACCAAACAGGCCATCCCTTTCGCCAAAAAGATTAAAGAAGAATTTCCGGGCACCATCATGATCTGGGGAGGTTATTTCCCCACCAACCATTACAAGATCGTTTTAGAATCAGGCTATGTTGATTTTGTGATCAACGGCCCGGGTGATCATGCTTTTCCCCAATTGTTAGAATCACTGGAAAATAACAAGCCCTATGAGCTGATCAAAAATCTTATTTATAAAACCGGGGATGCTATTATCAAAAATTCCAAGCAAGACCTGATCGAACAAGATACATTACCTCCGTTACCGTATGATAAATTGAACAGGCTTTATGCCATTGATAAATATTACCTGGGTAAAACTTACCTGGGAACGAAAACATTGGCCTATCATTCCAGTATCGGCTGCCCGTTCACCTGCTCTTTTTGCGCTGTAGTTCCTACATACGAAGCTAGATGGAAGGCAAAATCTGCACAGCATATTTACAGGGATATAAAATATATCAAAGAAAACTGGGGAGCTAATGCCATCGAGTTTCACGATAACAATTTTTTTGTCTCGGAAAAAAGAACGGTTGAATTTTCTCAGCTCGTTAAACCTGAGAAAATGAACTGGTGGGGAATGGCGAGAATTGACACGATGGATAAATTCAAAGATGAATCACTGGCGTTGATACGGGAAGCCGGCTGCAAGATCATTTTCTTTGGAGCAGAAAGTGGCAATGATAATGTGCTTAAGCAACTTGATAAAGGTGGAACCCAGAATGGAGAGCAGATCATACGCTTTGCTGAACGGTTAAAGAAATTTGACCTGATACCAGAATACTCTTTTGTATTGGGTACCCCGGCTCCCACACCTGAGAAAGTGATGGAACAAATAGAATTCGATATCAATTTCATTAAAAAAGTAAAAGCCGTTAACCCAGGAACCGAAATTGTTCTGTATACCTACAGTCCTGTTCCAACAGAAGGTTCTGAATTATTCAATACAGTCATAGAAAGCGGGTTTGAATTTCCAAAAAAGCTGGAAGATTGGGTTACCCCGCAATGGGAACGATTTGACCTGCGCAAGAACCCATTAACGCCCTGGCTTACCCCGGAAATGCTTGATAAGATCAGGAACTTTGAAACGGTACTCAACGGGTATTACCCCACTGTTTCTGATATCCGGCTGAATGCAGTCAAACGCAGGATGATAAAAATAGTTTCAGGCCTCCGGTATAAAACTAATTTTTACCGTTTTCCTTACGAGATCAAATTATTGCACCGGCTTTGGAAATACCGCCAGCCGGAAATACAGGGATTCTGATTTTAGTTATTATGATCACAGAAGGGTTTACCATAATTGACCAGGTGAATGTTCCCGATAAGGTGAGCCCGGTCAATCTTTTTGAAAGAAGATATATTGAATTGCGCAGCAGGGAACAAAGAATATACAGCGACGAAGAACTGCTTCAACTACCGGCTATTCACAAGAAACACCCACATTACACCGAATGGCAGGTAAGAAAGAGATCAGCCGATAAATTGCTCGAAAGGCTTTTGCAAAAACAAAAGCCACTGCAAATACTGGAAGTGGGTTGTGGCAACGGATGGCTTTCAAAGCAGTTGGTAGCCATTCATGGAAGTAAAGTGATTGGCAGTGATGTCAACTTTACCGAGTTACAGCAGGCAGCCAGGGTATTCAGTCATATCCCCAATCTTCATTTTATCTATGGCGATATCCGCTCCGGGTTATTTGAAGAAATGGAATTTGATTGCATCGTCTTTGCTGCCTGCATCCAGTATTTTCCCTCATTACCGGAAATTATTTCGCAAGCCCTGTCTTTATTGAAATTAGGTGGGGAAGTACATATACTGGACAGCCCTTTCTACAAACCAGCAGCAATACCGGCAGCCCGGCAAAGAACAGCAGATTACTATAAAGCAGCTGACCTCCCGGAGATGACCCGCCATTATTTCCATCACAGCTGGGATGAATTAGCCGACATTGAACATGAGCTCCTGTATGATCCTTCTTCCCTGCATCATTTCTTTTCAAAAAATAAAAATCCTTTCCCCTGGATCTGTATTAAACAAAGAGCTATCCTGGCATGAGTATTACCCAATCATTATATCATACTTTTCAACGGTACCGCACTCTGCAAACGGACCAGGTTAAGGCTTTGCCCATTGTGATACTGATGCCACACAGTGCCTGCAACTGCCGTTGCGTAATGTGTGATATCTGGAAAGACAATAAGAACCTGAAACAATTAAAGGAAGAAGATATTACCGGTTTACTCGATTCACTAAAAAAGCTCGGTACACAACAAGTCCTGATGTCAGGAGGAGAAGCATTATTAAATCCCAATTTTTTCAAATTTTGTGAAATACTGGCCCAGCATAAAATAAAGATCACCCTGCTTTCTACCGGATTAACATTACAAAAACATGCGGAACAGCTTGTTGAGCATGTAAATGATATTATTGTATCCTTAGATGGAGATGAACCTCTCCATAATTATATCCGGAATATCCCGGATGCTTACCAAAAACTGGAAGCAGGAATAAAGCAGGTCAAACAAATGAGCCCTGGTTTTAAGATATCCGCCAGGACAGTCATCCATAAGATCAATTTCCGCAACTGGCCTGCGATCATTGAAAGTGCATCCAACTTAGACCTGGACAGCATCAGTTTTTTGCCAGCCGATATCAGCAGCCATGCCTTTAACCGGGAAGTTTTATGGAGTGATCAGCGCCAGCATGAAATCTTACCGGATAAAAACGAGCTATCCGAATTACTATCCAAACTTGAAACAGTTATTTCAACTTACCCGGCTAAGTTTGAAAACGGCTTCATTGCTGAAAGCCCGGATAAGCTCAGGAATATCTACCAGTACTATGCTGCATTGCATGGTTTACATCCATTCCCGTTTAAGAAATGCAATGCTCCGTGGGTCTCAGCAGTTGTTGAGGCTGATGGAACCGTCAGGCCCTGTTTTTTTCACGAAGCCATTGGTAATATCCGGAATCACTCTTTAAAAAACATTTTGAACAGCGATACTGCTATTCGTTTCAGGAAAGAGTTAGATATGGCGAAGAACGAAACCTGTGTAAAATGTGTCTGCTACCTGCATTTGTCACCCGGCACCAAACTGAATTAAACCTCTATGAGCAATATTCTTTTCTCCCATTCCTATTTCATGCGTTTTGATCCCAAGCAATGGGATACCGGTCAGCCCTATCCTCCCATCGGCACTTTATACGCCGCAGCGGTGGTAAGGGAACAGGGCCATCATGTTTCTCTTTTTGATACCATGTTCGCTTATGGCCCCGAGGAAGTGATATTGCCATTACAACAGCAGTCGCCTGATTTTTTTGTGATCTATGATGATGGTTTCAATTATCTCACTAAGATGTGTCTTACCAATATGCGGGAAGCAGCTTTTGAGATGATGAAATTTGCAAAACAAAAAGGCTGCACGGTCATCGTTTCCAGTTCTGATGCCACCGATCATTTTGAACAATATCTTGAAGAAGGGGCAGATTTTGTGATACTGGGAGAAGCTGAACAATCCCTGGCAGAGCTCATCTGTACTGTTACAAAACAGCAAACTGACTTTATGAGTATCCCGGGGCTTGCCTTTCGCCAGCAGGATGCAGTTATAAAAACAATAAAAAGGACCGTGATGAAGGAGCTGGATGAACTTCCTTTCCCGGCCTGGGATCTTGCCGATATTGAACCCTACCGGAAAATGTGGCTCAACCACCGTGGTTATTTTTCACTTAATATGGCCACCACGAGAGGTTGCCCTTTCAAATGTAACTGGTGTGCCAAGCCTATCTATGGCAACCGGTATAATACCCGCTCACCGCAAAATGTAGTGGCTGAATTAAAAATGCTGAAGTATAAATACCAGTTCGATCATATATGGTTTTGTGATGACATTTTTGGTTTAAAGCCCGGATGGGTGCATGAATTTGCTGATCTCGTGGAAAAAGAACAATTACAGTTTTCGTTCAAGATACAGGCCAGGGCAGACCTGCTCCTGCAGGAAGATCACATTAAAGACCTGGCCAGGGCAGGCTGTTCCAATATCTGGATGGGTGCAGAAAGTGGTTCCCAAAAAATACTGGATGCCATGGATAAAGGAACTACCATTGAACAGATATACAGAGCAACAAATCTTCTTAAGAAAAATAATATTCATCCATCTTTCTTTATCCAATTTGGTTACCCTGGCGAGACGAAAGAAGATATTGCAAAAACGATCCGGATGATCAATGAACTACTACCCTACGAGATCGGTATCTCTGTTTCTTATCCTTTGCCCGGTACTGCTTTTCATGAAAAAGTAAAAACGCAGCTCAGCGATAAATCTAACTGGACCGACTCTGATGAACTGGCCTTAATGTTCCGTAATACCTATGCGCCTGCTTTTTATAAACAACTGCACCGGTTTGTACATAAAAGCTACCGGAAACATATTGCCATTGAAGCTATCAAAAATATTTTCACCCAACCAGCTTCTCTCCAATTTAAAAGAATTAAAAAGGCCATTTCCTGGCTCTATTATTCTCCTGCAGCATGGATAGCCGGGCAAAAATTACAAAAACTGGAAAAGCCCGGATCATGAATAATACTATCACCAATATCGCTGAACAGGCGGCAGAAAAAGCCTTCAGCAAACAAGCCCCTTTGTTTGATAAGTTATATACTGCCGATACGATCATTCAGTATAAAAGAAAAAGGGTGCGGGAGCATGTGGATCATTTTATAAGCCCCGGCTCTCAAATATTAGAATTAAATGCCGGTACCGGTGAAGATTCCATCTATTTTGCAGAACAGGGACATTGGGTACATGCCACCGATATTTCAAGCGTTATGCAGGAGATACTAAGAAAAAAAGTAAAAGAACATCAACTTGATCATAAGATCAGTACAGAGATTTGCTCCTTCACGGCATTAGAAAAACTGCAACAGGAAGGGCCCTATGATTACATCTTTTCCAATTTTGCAGGCCTAAATTGTACCGGCCGGCTTGAAAAAGTACTGGACTCTTTTTCCTACCTGGTAAAACCGGGAGGAAGGGTAACATTGGTTATCCTTCCGAAATTCTGCTTATGGGAACTATTACTGGCCTTCAAAGGAAAATTCAGTACAGCGTTCCGAAGGCTCTTATACGGTCGTAAAGGAACAAAGGCTCATATTGAGGGTGAGTATTTCCGCTGCTGGTATTATAATCCTTCTTTCGTCAGGAAACATTTAAAAAAATCTTTTAAGGTATTGTCGGTTGAGGGATTATGTACCATTGTACCTCCTTCTTATATGGAGAATTTTGCCGGTAAGCACCCGCAGCTATATACATGGCTGCAGCAAAAAGAAAATAAGCTGAAGAACAAATGG
>CALRSN020000108.1:0-7053 GCA_943370865.1 Bordetella parapertussis | reverse complement strand
CCCGGGCAAGTTCTCCCGGTGTTTCCACTTTACCAAGTTGAATAGCAAGCGGGGCAATACCGGCTTCCCGGAAAATGCCCGTTACCGTTTTCAGGCAACGGGCACATACCATATTTTTTATATTATATACAGGCATCGCTGATGAACTGGTGTTCTAATTTACAAAACGCACAAATTCCTATTTGATCTTAAACCTAAATCCCGTGTAAAACAAATTTCCGCTTACCGGACCCCAGACCAGAGAGGCATCAAAATAAGGGCCGAATGGCTGATCAGCCGCCACGATCGCATCCCGCTGGAAATAATTGGTAATATTCTCTCCGCCAATATACAGGTCAACAGGGTGTTTCTTGCCAACTGTTTTACTGACCTGAGCATTCATTAAAATAAAAGAGGGTGAATAATTCTCCCGTTGGTAAAGCAAGGGATTTGCACTGGTTGAAGGAATTCTTTTTGCGCCATTATAATTCACCGTATAATCAAACTTCCATCCTTTTAGTTCGTAAGCGATATTGGCAAATGCCCGGTGTTTGGCTGTAAATGGTTTTTGCAACAGCTGGCTGCTATAGGTTGATCTTACATCAAAAAAACGGTAGGCCAAACGCAGTTCTAATTTATGTGCCGGTTCCACCTGGACTTCCGCCTGGAAACTGTTGGAGAAAGACTTGCCGTCCAGGTTATAAAATTTCACTTCCCTGGCATTCTCCAGGTCAACCACCACCTGGTTCTGAAAATCATTCCGGAAGAAATCAATACTAAACAAAGCATCACGACCCAGCAGTTTAAATTTCTGATCCACGGTAATTCCCTTATTCCAGGCAGTCTCCGGGTCTAATCCATAGGCTTTACCGGCAGCGGCGGATAGAATATTCACATTCCTCGAACTCACCAACACACTCATATTCTCTGCAAAAATATTGGCGGTACGCTGACCTCTTCCCCCACTGGCCCGGATCGTTGTTCCTTTCACCGGCTCATAGCGGAGGTGTAATCTTGGTGTGGCAAACCAGCCAAACAAACTGTTATGATCAGCACGGATACCCGCTACAATATTGAAATGATCCACCGGGGAAAACGTATATTCGAAAAACCCGCCGGGCACTGCCTCTGTTCTTTTATAGTTGCTATTTTTAAACTCCTCATTGTATTTATCAGACGTAAAACTTACACCTGTCCTGAATTTATGTGCTGTGGTACCTATAATAGACTGGTAGATCAGGTTTGCATAGATATTTTGTTGGGATGCATCATAGGTTGTCATACCAAAATAGGAATCCTGCTGGTGATCAAATACTGATAACTGCAGCCCGATACTCTTGTATTTTTTCTCCGGGAACACATACCCTATCTTGGCAAAACCTTCGTAGCGTTTTGTTTCAATACCTAACCCGTAATTATTGGTGGTGAATTTATCTTCCTTTGGATTGAAAGCTGTTTCGCCCCCTGTTTTTGAATCGGTTAACAGTTTAAAGCCAAACTGTGTAAGAAAACCTTTCCCGTCTTCATACTTCCAGCGGTTGATAGCACTGAATAGATTACCGGTCGGCAGATCCCTGAAACCGTCCTTATTAAAATCAATGGCTGTATTGGTCAAAAAATCATCGTGTAGTAATAAAGCTGTACTCCATTTCTTACCGATCTGTTGAGTGAGGTTCAGGTTCAGGTCGGTCTTACCCATCGTATTGATATAACCATTCAGGTATAACCGCTCTGCCTTCTCCGGCTTTTTCAGCTCAATATTGATCTGTCCGGCTATACTTTCATATCCATTTACAACGGATCCAACACCCTTGCTCAGCTGGATCGACTCCACCCAGGGACCGGCAATAAAACTCAAACCTAATGGTGTTGCAATGCCTCTCGGGCCGGGCAGGTTCTCTACTGTCAATTGGGTATAGTTACCGCTCAATCCTAACAGTTGAATTTGCTTACTGCCCGTTACCGCATCATTATACGATACATCCACGGAGGGATTGGTCTCGAAGCTTTCGCTGAGATTGCAGCAGGCGGCTTTAAACAATTCCCGTTCTGTCATGATCTGTGTGCGAATAGGGCTTATGGAAGAAAGATAAGTGGACCGTTGCCGGGAGGCCACTCTTACTTCACCCAATTGCTGGTTACTGGCTAAGATGATTTTTAATTCGTCTGCCGCTTGTATAACGATCGTATCACTTTTATACCCGGTATAACTGATCACCAGCTGCTGGCCCCCTGCATGTGCTGCGATCTTGAACACACCGGATGAATCAGTGATCGTTCCATGATTCGTACCCAGCCAGATCACAGAAGCGCCTTGTAATGCAAGGAAATTCCCTTTGTTATCCGCTTCCAGCACCACTCCTTTGATCAATTGTATACCGATGGCCGAAGATGCATCTTTAGAAAGCAGGTCAGCAGCGATCTTACTAACCGTATCAGCTTGTTCGGCATTCTTCTGCATGAGCTCCTCCATCGTACCATGCCGGTACAGGCAGCATTCTGGTAACTCACTATAAACATTATCTTTTGCTTTCTTTTTTTCGGTATCGTGACCGGCATCGGCTATCCTTTGCTCCACTTTACCAGGGTTGGTGATATTTGTATTGTAAACCAAAGTCAGTTGTTTGCTGTCAATATCCCAGGTAGCAGACTTAACGCCGGGGCCTTTGGCAGCCTGCTCGATCCTTTCTTTACACATTTCACAATTACCAAAAACATGGACCCGTATAGTATCAATTTTTGATGATATTTTTTGTGCATGACTATAAACAGCCAGCAGCAGGAATAAAATGGGGAGAAAAATATTTTTCATTGCATTTGATTGAAAGAGAATAATTACTGTTGTTACAGCATTTACTAAGGCTGATGATGCAGCCTGAACAAATCAAATGATCTCAGATACGGAAGACGTTATTACGGAGGAAAACAGGAATTTTAGAGTTTCCCGGCGGTCCTTGACCGGCTATATAGTTATGCCGGTACGAAATCAGCATGGATGGTTCATAAACCATATATTCATGTACAACCGGGTAAACTGGCGATTCAAAATGTACAGCGGTAAAATTGGACTGCTGATCATCACTGATCTTCAATTTTATTGTTTCATCATTACAGCAACCCTTCTTGTCCTTTTTATCCATTCCGCATGTACTGCACATGTCATCCTGCTGTTGGGATAAACTCCAGCCCACCAGCCTGCTCATGCAATAATGCCGCTGCATCATCACCCCCGTAGAAGCAGCGAGGTAAACAACAGCTAATATGAAGATGAATATCTTTTTCATTGATTATGCATCCTGAACGCATTCAGAAATGTTCGTTCAAAACTGACTAAAAAACTATTGTCCGTCATCCTGTTCATGTTGCTGCCCAGTTGAAAGCGATAGCCAAAGTTCAGTTTGGTGTTACTGGTAAATATCAGTTGAATGGCCGGGGCCATATCAAAATAATACGTGGAGCGGTCCAGTGTTTGCTGTCCCAGCAATTCCAGGTATAGATTCAGGTTGGTTTGCTTATAACTTGTATACTCTTTAGGAAATAATAAATAGCCCCCTGACAGGGAGAAATTGACCGACTGGTAATTTCTTTCCGGGATATAGAGTACTTTATTATTTCTTGATTTGTCCAGCACCTGTGTATGACTTACCGTACCGCTCAGCGCAAACTTATGCCAGAGTTGTGTGGCTATGATCCCGGCCTCAATACCACTCTTATCCCCCATCATACTGATCTCATCATAATGAAAAGATATATTGGTTTTTGATGCCTCCGCAAACACCGCCATACGAAAATGTTTATGTAATTCGTCTTTTGACAGGAACCTGTATTTCGTGTACACACTAAAGGACTCATATCTTGTATCCGCAGTGTGCATATTAGCAATGGATATACCGGCCCTTACCATTAATTTTTTACTGATGCCGTACATCACCTGTGGCATCAGGCGGTTGGAAAAACGGTCATAGATATTGTCGCTGGATACAAAGTGGTCTTTGGTCTTCACACTCAAAGAACGAGCTGGTATACTGGAAGCCGGTTCAGCAAAAACATACAGCTCCTGTCCTGTCAGCTTTTGCAACAAGAACAAACAGCAGATTGTTATGATCCCCGTTTTCATATTATTGATCCAATAATTGTTTCAAAGCTCTTTCCAGCTCTTTCCCTTCCAGGTCTTTGGCCACCAGGGTACCGTTTTTGTCCATCAGGAAGGAAGCCGGTATAGCATAGATATCCCATGCTTCCGCTGTTCCTGCCTTACCCCCATTATCATTGACCTGCGGCCAGCTCATTTTGTCTTTACTCACAGCCTTCTTCCAGGCATTCAGGTTATCATCAATGGAGACTGAGAATATCTCGAACCCCTTGTCTTTGTATTTGGCATAGATCTTTGCCAGCACTTTATTCGTGGCACGGCAGGGCCTGCACCAGGAAGCCCAGAAATCGATCAGCACCACTTTCCCTTTTAACGACAATAATGTAGCCGTATCACCTGCCGGTGTTGGCAAAGCAATCTCTTCTGCCGGCATGCCCTGGCGGGGTTGTGCTTTAGCGGCAACTGAAAGAAGGAATAAGCTGATCAGTAAAAGAAATCGCTGGCTTAACATAGTTATCATTTAATAAAAGCATCTCCCCGTTACAGGGAGATGCTTATTCTTTTAAATCGTGACATGATAGATCCTTGTATCGGGTGCAATCCCCTCATTGCTGCAGCAGCTGCCCGCTTTGCCGGTTTGCATACAGGTCATTTTGGTAGCAGCACTGTACTTTTTGAATTGCTTCGGGGATATAAAATTCTTATCCACCACCGTAATGGTCGTTTCACCATTCAATGATTGCTCACTGATAGCCAGGAAATGAAAATGCAAAGCACCGATCTGCACATGCTGATCGTTGGCCACTTTCACCTGTTCCAGGTTGCCGGTCAGTTTCAGGCTGCCTACAGAAAAACCCGCATCTTCCACCGCATTCTTTAATGCATCGATGTTGATCGTTGCATCTTTCTTAAAAACAAGACTGAAGGAAGAATTCTTAATATCAGATCTTACTGATTCCACAAATGGGACCTGTAGTAATGCTTTATTGACGGCATTACTGCACATGGCACAGGTGAGCCCTGTTGCCTGTAAGGTTCCTTTGTTGAACTGGGCAAGCCCCTGCAACCCGATGAACGCTAACGCCATTACCAAAAACACTTTTCGCATGTTCACTTATTTTAAAGTAACCGATTATGATTTCTTGCAGCAATCCTTACCATCATGACCAGGCTTACTGCATTTGCCATCCTTACAGCAATCCATTTTCTCACCGTCTTTTTTGCAACAGTCTTTGCCATCGTGTCCTTCTTTACTGCATTTACCGTCTTTGCAGCAATCCATCTTACCATCATGCCCAACACATTTGCCATCTTTCATTTCACATTTATCTGAACACATGTGTTCTTCTTTTTCAGCAGTGGCCGCAGCCCTGTCGTATTTGCAGCAACCGGGTAATTTCTTGTAAGATGCATCGGTGGCTTTAAACCCTGCATTATCATAACCCACACCAGCGATCTGCTGCTGTATTTTCGCTGTATTGGAAGTGCTGCTGTTATAAGTTACCGTAAGTTCCTTGGATTCCTTATCCCAGCTGGCTTCTGTGGCTCCGGCAGCTTTGGCCGCTTTTTCAATGGATGTTTTACACATGCCGCAGTTACCGGATACTTTAAATGTTTCTGTTTTTGTTTGTGCAAAGCTGAAGGAAGCAATCGCCATAAAGAAGGCGATGAAAGAAAATACTCTCAACGTTTTCATGTTGTATAGTTTAGTATGAATAAAAAATATTAAACGTGCAAACAGGTAAGCCAATAGCTTACAGGACCCATTCTATAAACGGATCAAACCTTGTCTCAGATGCGGAATACATTATGCTGCAGGTAAGAATCCTGCGCAGACAATAAAGGAGGAGGATGCTGATCGTAATGATTTTCGATATCTGTATTAAACAGGAAAGATGTAATAAAAGAGGAATGAGCAAGAATCACAGGCTGGTCAGCAGTAAAAGCATAGTCAGTAACCGGGGTCTTCAACTGGTCTTCGTCCAGTTTTACCACTTTCAGTTCATCATGACAACAGCCATTCTCTCCGTGCATGCTCATGCCGCAACGTCCGCACTTGTCCGCTTTGGCACCAAACCAGTCAACTGAAGCCAGCCTTTTCATGCAATAATGCAAATTAACCGTCACCCCGCAGGCTACAGTAAGATAATAAACGGCTAATATGACTACGAAAGGCTTTTTCATGAAGCTGGTACAAAGATAACAGCAATAATGAATTGTAAAAGCTGATTCTTATCAACGGGGCCGGGAAGACAATCAATTGTCAATCAATTAACAAAACTCCAGAAGATACCGAAGCGGATGTTCAGACCCGGGTAAGGATACCCGGCCGCAGCCAGGTTATTATTGGTAAATCCGAAGCCATCGAGGTTCCGGGCCGTATTCAGGTTTTCCGCCCGGATGTATATTTTGATGCCCTTGATCCGGAAATGTACATAACCTGCAATGTCAGGCAGGTTATTACTGACAGACACACTGTCCTGATAATAGAACTGTCCCAGTACTGGTGAATAGCCATCTGCCTTGTAAGAAGTATGGTAACGAACCTCCGCACCAAATGCAATAGAAAGATTCTTATACCCCAGTTTGCCTTCATAAGCAATACGGTTGCGGGTAAACACAGTGGGTACATTCACCGGGGCATTCCCGATCACCTGCTGAAAATATACATCGGCATGCCAGTTCCATTTCTTTCCCAGCTTTATTGTTTTCTGCAAAGAAACCTGCAGCACATTGAACAAACCGTCTGCCTGCTGTTGTTTATAGTATTCACTGAAATAAGTGTAGTTGGTAAGCAGGTAATAATGCCCGGCCAATTTTAGTTTCAATGCTGGGTTTAAAATACTGGCAAAGAAATGAGAGTTATTCTCTTTCTTGAAATCCTGCGTACCAGCTGATACATTGAACGTACTGCGGTTGTCAAAAATAAAAGACGGAGTACGGTTCGCATTTTCAAAACCCAATTGCAGGTACCCTAATTT
>CALRSN020000107.1:0-7106 GCA_943370865.1 Bordetella parapertussis | reverse complement strand
TATAGATTTTTAAAAGCAATATTCCACCAGGATAGCCTGAAACTGTTGTCAAAAAGACAAACAGCATCTTCAAGAATATCCAGCACAGAAGGCAGCGCTGAACCACTGGCATGTGACCTGTTTAACAATTTAAAATAAGCTTTGTCCGTATCCGGAGTTCGCAGCATATAGGAGTTTTATTTAGAAAATTTCAGGGGCAGTTTTGAAAAGTAGAAAAAATCCTTTCCCTGCTAGCTGACCTGGGTCAGCAAGAAAAATAACCTTGATCAGCTTTGCTGATCATTTAAGGTAAACGCCTGCCATGAAATGTTTTACGGGGGGTGATAAGCTGATAAGGTGATAAAGAATTGAGGTAAAACCGGGGGCACCTGTTACTTTTTATGCCAAAATTCATCTTTCCATTCTTCGCCGCTTACAGGATGATCTTCCAGGTTACTGTGAATGCTATCCAACTGCTCAGCGGTTAATGTTTGTTCCAGGTAGTTGAATAACTGCCGTTCCTCAAAACGAATATGTGCATCCAGCAGATCACAAAGAATGGTAAACGTTCTTTTATCGGCTTCCTGGTCCAGCGATAATATTAATTCACGGATATGAGCATGTTCGCTTTTTAATTGCTTCGCCAGCGGGTGATCGGCCGGCATATATGGGATCAGTATTTTTTCTTCCTGGTAAAAATGGGGTTTGATATGATGTTTCCAGAACCATATACTATACTCCCGCAGGATATTTACCGGAGCACCATTTTGCAAACCCTGCCTTATTTTCCAGGCATACAATAAACCATCATGATGTTCCCGGCTGAGCGGAGCTAATTGTTCGCTTCGCTTAATTGGCTTTTTTTCTTCCATTTCCTAAAGTTAAGCAATGCTTTTGTTGTGGCAGTAACCTCCCTTCTCAGTGCACTGCTTTACAGAAAAAAGCATTACCTGAAGTTTTGGCTCAATTTTTTCTGTTCACATCTGTGAATAAGTAAGATTAGGATAGTACAATTTGTATAAGTTATATTTGAAAACAGAGGGGTGATTCTTTTGCAAATAGGCAAAAGACGTGAAATAATCCGGCGCCACCCTTCGCCGGAATTGTTTACTGGTTTTTCTCCGTACAATTTTACAAGCGGGCAAGACCAATTTAAATTGAAGCGAATTGACCGACACAATCATCAACCTTGAAACCGTCAACCCTATTGAGTTCTTCGGCGTAAACAATGGTAAGTTAGACATCCTCAAAAAGAAATTTCCCCTGTTAAAGATTCTCTCCCGCGGCACCCAGCTCAAACTGAGCGGAGCACCTGAACAGGTGGATTCTGCCCGGGAAAAGATCTCCCTCATCGTTACCTACCTGGAAAGGAACGGGCATATGAGTGAGAACTATTTTGAACAGATCCTTGGTGGGGATGATGCTGAAGCCATTGACAACTTCAAAGAACGAAACCCCAACGAGGTCCTTGTATTCGGACCCAACGGGAAATCAGTCAGGGCCCGGACAGCCAACCAGAAAAAAATGGTGCAGATGGCTGAAAAGAATGACATCGTTTTTGCTATCGGGCCAGCTGGTACCGGTAAAACCTACACCGCCGTTGCCTTAGCCGTGAGAGCATTAAAAAACAAACAGGTAAAGAAGATCGTTCTGACCAGACCTGCCGTGGAAGCCGGGGAAAGCCTTGGATTTTTGCCCGGTGATCTGAAAGAAAAGATCGATCCTTACCTGCGTCCCTTGTATGATGCACTGGATGATATGATACCCGCCGACAAGCTGGGGTATTATATGAGTACCAGGACCATCGAGATCGCCCCGCTGGCTTATATGCGTGGACGAACATTGGATAATGCTTTTATCCTGCTGGATGAAGCTCAAAATGCCACCGACCTGCAATTAAAAATGTTCCTCACCCGTATTGGTGCTAATGCCAAAGCGATCATTACCGGTGATGTGACACAGGTGGATCTTCCCCGTAACCAGAAAAGCGGTTTGAGTACTGCAGTCCGCATCCTGAAAAATGTGGATGGCATCGGTCACATCGAACTGGATGAGGAAGATGTGGTGCGTCACCGCTTGGTGAAAGCCATCATCCGGGCTTATGACAAGGAGAAGAAAGAATATGACAACGGTTAGAAAATGAAAATTGACTTACTTAATTTGATAAAGAGGTGGCTTACCAGCTGCCTCTTGTTTTTTGGGATAAGCTGTACTAACCAAACAGGTCCTAAAGAAACAACGGATAACAGCATCTATTATCAACGTATTGACAGTGTCAAACCGCTGATCCAAAATGGTGATCTCATATTCCGAAACGGAACGGATGAGGTGAGCAAAGCTGCCCGGAGCATGAACCGGGTTGATACTTCCTTTTCCCATTGCGGTATTTTACTAATAGAGAACAATAATGTCTTTGTTTATCATGCTATCGGCGGCAGTTATAACCCCAGCCAAAAACTGAGACGGGATCCTATAGACAGTTTTTTGGTGCCAAAAGAAGCCGATCGTTTTGCTGTGTACCGGTACGAACTGGCCGCTGCAGAAAATGATTCCCTTTCTGCCGTTGTTCGCCGCTTTCACCGGGCAGGGATCAGGTTTGATATGTATTTTAACTTCCTGTCGGACGAGACGATGTACTGTTCTGAGTTTGTCTTTAAAAGTTTTGACAAAGCCATGTCAGGGGCGCTGACAGAAACCATAAAAGCCAGGGAATGGCCCTTTGGGATATCCCCAGACGACCTGTTCTTGTATAAAAAATGCAGGTTGATAAAAAGAGTTGACTTTTAAACCCACTTACTTTTGATATTGAAGTGGAAAGACTACATTTGTCGCACTCAAAACCACTTATATGAAAAAAATTATGCAATCGCTGTTTCTCTTTGCAGGTGCAGCCCTGTTGATCGTTAGCTGTAATAACAAAGGAGCCAGCTCTGACCCCAAAGCCGTACTGGTAGAATTCATGAAAAGACTTTCTGAAAAAGATATTGATGGCGCTGCCAAACTGGCTACCAAAGACAGTAAAGCCGCCCTGGATATGATGAAGAAAGCAATTGATATGGGTGAAAAAATGAAAACAGGTGACACTAAAGAGGAAGATGATCCCACTGCAGATTTCAAAGATGTGGAGATCGGCGAAGCCAAAATCACTGGTGAAACTGCATTAGTGCCTTTTAAAAGCAAAAAAGAAAAAGAAAGCATTGACTTCCCGTTAAAGAAAGAAGATGGTGCATGGAAAGTTGATTTCAGCATGGCTACGCTGATGAAAATGGGTAAAGATAAAGCCAGCCAGGAAGGTGGCATGGATGGTATGAATGAATCTGGTGAAGACGTGAATGTAAGTTCCGAAGACATCCAAAAAAGCATGCAGGCTGTTGACAGCCTCATGAAAGATCCCAAAACACAGGAAGCCATGAAAGCACTTGAAAAAATGAAACAAGAATAATCATTCCCTGCAATTAATATTAATAAAGCCCCTTCCTAAGGGGCTTTATTATTTCTGTACAACACTCGCTATAAACTTTCGTAATTTGCAACTATGAAAAGAACGATCCTTTTTGCCTCTGTAATGCTGATGCTTTTTTCCTCCTGCAAAGACACTGACAGGACCCCTACCAGCGAACAACCCTCCAGTGATATTGATGCGGCCCGTGAATTTATCCGTGCTGCACTGGATGGTGATTATACCAAAGCCAAGACCTTTGTTGTGAATGACTCACTGAACCAGCAGGATATTGAAGCTTCGGAAAGATTATATAAAGAAAGGATGAGTGCTGAAGACAAAGCAAAATACAGGGGAGCTTCAATTCATATTCATGAAACAAGGCAGATCAATGACTCAGCCAGTATCATTTACTATTCCAATACATTCCGGAACCAAAAGGATTCGCTGAAAGTGATCAAACAGGATGGTAAATGGCTGGTGGATTTTAAATATATCTTTAAGCATAAACCTGACAGCCTGCAATGATCAAGCATATCCTGTTAATAGGATTAGGCGGCGGTATTGGCAGCATTGCCCGGTACCTCTGCCAGCGATGGGTGGCAATTTACTTTCCTCACCAGTTCCCCTGGGGAACATTTGCGGTGAATATTACAGGTTGTTTACTGATTGGAATTTTCTGGGGACTCAGTTTCCGCTCCTTCGATTCGAATGAAAGCTGGAAGCTTTTTCTCATGACCGGCCTTTGTGGCGGATTCACTACTTTCTCGGCTTTCACCCTGGAAGGTGTTGGCTTACTGAAAGAAACCAGGACAGGATTATTTTTTCTTTACATAGCAGGCAGTGTTATTGCCGGCTTACTTGCAACGTATGCCGGTATGAAACTTACCCGCTGATAAAATTTCAATTATATGCTCACTATTCATCATCCCTGGCATGGCGTTAGTACCGGAGACAATGCACCTGAAGTTGTTAATGCGATCATTGAAATACCGGAAGGCTCCAGGGCCAAATACGAAGTAGATAAAGAAACAGGGCTATTAAAATTGGACCGGGTGATCTATTCCTCGTTTCACTACCCGGTGAACTATGGTTTTATTCCCCGCACCCTCGGGCTGGATAACGACCCGCTGGATATATTGGTACTCTGTTCACAATCGATCCGTTCCTTATGCCTGGTGGAAGCCAAAGTGATCGGCAATATGCAAATGATCGATAATGGCCAGGAAGATGATAAGATCATTGCCGTGGCTGCACATGACCCTTCCGTCAACCATTATAAGAAAATGGAGGACTTGCCGGGCCATTTTTTACTGGAACTGCGCAATTTTTTTGAACAATACAAAGCCCTGGAAAATAAAAAAGTGGAGATCGATAATTTCCAGGATAAAGAAACAGCCTGCCGGATCATCAGGGATGCGATCGGTTATTACAAAGAGCATTTCGCTAAATAATCATGAACCTCAACCAGCAAAAAAATATGACTGCACAACTGGTGATAACAGTAATCGCCATCGGCCTGGCTGCCGGTGTGCTGAGCGGATTGGTGGGTGTGGGTGGTGGTATCATCATGGTACCGATATTGGTTTTATTCATGGGGTATACCCAGCACCAGGCGCAGGGTACTTCGCTGGCGGTATTGACCATGCCGGTGGTTATCCTCGCTTCTTTTTATTATTACCAGCAATGCCAGAAACTGGGTACCCCAATTGACCTGAAAGTAGTGGGACTGCTGGCTGTGGGTTTTTTGGCCGGGGGTTATTTTGGGAGCAAGATCGCCCTGATGATCAATACAGAAGCATTGAAGAAAATATTTGCCATTGTGCTTTTATATACAGCTTTTAAAATGCTCGGATGGGATGCAATGATCGTTAAATGGATTAAAGGTTTTTTTTAACGGGTTAGGTAATTTGTCTCATCCTTTCTTTTCATACATTCATATTGATCAATGATTCATTGCATGAAGAAACTTTACTTTTTCTTTGTTCTTCTAATATCTCTGCAGGCACAAAGCCAGCAATTTTACAAGATCAGCAAAAACTATTACCGGGCCGATCCTTTTCGCCAGGAATTCAGCAGTTTTCTGAATCAGCTGATGAAAGACCCGCTGCTGATCAATAAAACAATTCATAAAAAAACTGACAGCACCCTGTTCTTCCTGGATGGTATCTATAATTCCTATTCTCCTTTTTTCTTTAAGGCTACTTATACCAAAGTAGTGTTGGCAGAACGGGAAGAAGCTGTGGATTCAACCGGTCAGCCCTATAATTTTTTCCTGTACCAATTAGTGGGTTATGCTCCTGCCGGGGAAGATGGCATTAAAGATGTGCAGCAAGAGTTTGAAAAATTCTGCCGCCAGTATAAACGGGGCTTTACGAGAGATAACTACAAGGAATTAAAATTACAGGATCAGCAAACCGGGGAGATCAGGGACTATTATTATAAAGACCTGTTATTGTCCCCGCTCACCGTCGCCTGGGCTACTAATAAAGATCATACAGAGAATGTATTTGCTATCACCATTCGTTTCTCCATCGTTGAAAACACGGCCTACTTACCAATACCTGCGGATGGCCTTTAACTGGTGCGTTCTTTCACCCGTGCTGGAACTGGTGATTCCTCTTTTATCAATACTATCAATTCTCACCCTGCCCGATGCATGAATGATCTTGTCATTACCCAACAATATCCCCACATGAACGATCTCTTCCTTATCATCGAAAAAAGCAAGGTCACCTGCCTGTGCCTCCTTTAGTTTTTTTACTGCACTCCCCTCTTGTGCCTGCTGCCAGGCATCTCTTGGAAGATCAATGCCCAGCATCCGGTAATTGACCTGCACAAAACCGCTGCAATCAACACCAAGAATAGTACGGCCACCCCATAGATAAGGAGCATTCAGCCATTGCATAGTTAGTTTTTCCAGTAATTCAGTTCCAGGCTGCTGCTCTTCTTTTTTAATAAGGCTTCCTTCATAACTATACCCCACTTTACCCAATTTTCCTTTACTACCATCAAAAGCTGGTAGTAATGATCCTGCGGGAACCTGCATAGCTCCATCTGTAACACTAATTATATTGAGCAACCCGGAAATAACAGAGGAAGAACCCGCCTTCGCTTCGCTTTCTGTCACTTCATCCAGCAAGGTTCTTGTCATCCAGCCTTCATAATTATCATGCAGGCTCCGGACCTTTACCCACAACTTTCCTCTTTCATTAAGCACTTTCACGGCTTCGCCAAATAGTAACTGGTTCACCATTTCCCGTTGGTGCTTGGGTTTCCGGCGGACGGGTGCTGCCGGCACTGAAACGATTGCAAACTCCATACAACTTGTTTTGGCGAAATTAATTAATACAATCTGACTTGTTTTGGTATGAAATAATTTTTGTGTTGCATCTAATCAGAACAAAATAGCTATTTTCCGTTTGTGAACGGCGATAAGTATAACCATATTACCGACCAGGAGCTGCTCGAAAAATTCCATGCCGACCATAACAATGAATGGCTGGGCATCTTACTGCAACGCTATACCCTGTTGCTGCTGGGTGTCTGCATGAAATACCTGAAAAATGAAGAGGAAGCCAAAGACAGTGTGCAACAGGTTTTCCTGAAAGTGATACAGGAACTGCACAAATACAAAGTGGAATACTTCAAATCATGGCTCTACATGGTGGCCAAAAACCACTGCCTG
>CALRSN020000106.1:0-7116 GCA_943370865.1 Bordetella parapertussis | reverse complement strand
AAGTGATCAGGTAGGAAGAATAATCAACAGGCTTTATCACATCAAATACGCCAGGCGACTTTCTTACGGCATCATATAAACGTTGCAGGTCGGCATATTCATTATAGGTCCATTCCCATTTCAGGTCGTTATTGCTGGAGGAATAATTGCGGATGCGGCTTTCATGATCTTCCACTGCATAGCGGTAGGCATTTTGCAGCACATCCAGCAATTTGGGGTCATTGGGGTCCTTCTGCAGTTTTTTAGCCGCCAGTTCAACTGCTTCGTCGTACCTGCCTTTTTCATAGAGTTTGCTGGCTGTCTTGCAGGACAAGAGCAACAGGCTTGTTAGTAAAGCAAATAATGAGTAGAGTTTTAGTTTCATAAACACCTCCGTTTTCAGTGTGACGGACAAATAGTACTCCATGTTAAATGAAAAGCAGCTAATTAGATAATCATTAACAGTCAGGAAGAAATCCATCAATACTTAAGGATATCCCGTACGAAATTGTGATAATCATCAAAAGAAGGGAGATTATTATGCCCGCCACCATGAATACGGATCAGGGTTATCCGTTGCGGGTTGAATTTTTGTAAGGCCACGCTGTGCCGGATGGGTATCAACCAGTCTTTGGTGCCATGAATAATGTAGGTATGGCACTTTACTTTTTGTATCCACTGATCGGTTCTCAGGTGGTAACGCAAGACAAACCTGACAGGTAAGATGGGAAGGAACCGCTCCACTACTCTTGTAAAATTGTAATAAGGCGCATCCAGGATCAGGTAGCGGGGATCATTGTCAGAGGCGAGTTTACTGGCAAAACCGCTTCCCATACTTCTTCCATAAACAATCAGATGTTCTTCGGAGTATTTTTCCTTCAGCCTGTCATAGATGAACTGCATATCACTCATCATTTCTTTTTCACTTCGTTTACCGGTACTTTTCCCAAAACCCCGGTAATCAACAAGGACCACATCATAATCATAGCGGTAAAAATCACGGGCATATTTAGCCCAGCCTTTTATGCTGCGGGTGTTGCCATGAAAATAAAGAATAAGCCCCTTGGGGTTATCCCGGAAAAAATGAAGCCCGTTGATCCTGACACCGGGCTCAATGTCAAAAAAATATTCTTTGAAGGGGACATCGTATTTGAATTCAAAATCCTGTTTGAGTTTTTCCGGTTTGAAAATGAATTTTTCCTGCAGGAAATAGGCCAGCACGGAAAGCACAGCAATGCCAATGATGATATACCAGATGAAGACAGGCAGTTTTTGGTTGTTAAGTGAGGGCTTAAGATAAACCGATTCGGGAACAACTCAAAAACTATCAACTGACGGAGGAAAACTAATCTTCTACCCGGCGTAATTTAAGATTGGTAACCGGTGCTACTATTAGCGGGAATTTTTCTACGGTTACATTAGCTAGGTCAAGCCCGAATCCCTTTTCTTCAGACAGGCTATGATCTTTCAGCCAGAAGTGGAATTTCATCACCACCCTTTCAAAGAATGGTAATTCATTATCCTGGCTCAGGTATTTCTCCATCACCATGAACTGGAAGTCGCCTACGGTGTTACTGCTGGCCAAACTTTCATATCGGCTGATGATATTTACTTCTTTATTGGCAACCAGGTCTTCCACTACTTTACGGAACATGAGATTGATCTTGGGCTCCATACGGAAGCCTAAACGAAAATCAACCCGGATGATATCATTCGGAATGATATGTTCTACTTTATACTCGCAGGTATAGGGATCATCCAGTGTATCTACATGCACAAACCAATAGATGTCTGCTCTTTTAGGTTTTTTATTCAGGATTGAATAAATGATCTTATGCTCAATTTCTTTGGGGTTATTGGCACTGGTCAGGTAAACCAGGTGGGTAGCATATTTGGGCACTGATTTATCATTACTCAACTCCTGTATTTTAGGAATGTAATGTTCCATTCGTACAAATTCAACATAGCGGTTCTTGATCTTTCTTGCCCTGTACCAGATGTACATGACAAGGAATACCAGTAAACCAATAATAAGAGTGATATAACCACCGTGTGTGAATTTTACCATTAGGGCAACGAGGTAACCGATCTCTACAGATAAATAACCCACCAGGAAAATGTATATCCAGGCTGACTTTGCCCGGTGCAATACCAGGTAATTGGCAAACAAGATTGTTGTGGCCAGCATAGTAACGATGATTGCCAGTCCATAGGCCGCCTCCATATTAGAGGATTTCCGGAAGTATAAAACAACCCCTGCACAGCCAATGAACATAATGAAATTGATAGCAGGAATAAACAATTGCCCTTTTGCTTCTGACGGGTAACGGATACGGAGTTTTGGCCATAAATTCAACCGCATCGCCTCACTGATCAGCGTATAAGCACCGGAAACCATGGCCTGGCTGGCAATGATGGCGGCTGTAGTGGCGATGATGACACCCGGAATAATGAACCACTGTGGCATAAGGTCATAAAATGCATTAATGCTTAGTGCTTTTTTAACTTCTGCCGTAATTTCAAGGCCATTTCTATGGGCAAGTAAATATGCACCCTGTCCAAAATAATGGATAAGCAGGCAAGTTTTTACATATATCCATGACATGCGGATATTCCCTCTTCCGCAATGACCCAGGTCACTGTATAATGCCTCAGCTCCTGTTGTGCAGAGAAATACGGCACCAAGTAGCCAAAAGCCTCCGTCATAGGTTCGCAGGAAATTTATAGCATAATGAGGGCTGAGTGCTTTGAAAATTTCGAGATCATCAAATACATGGACCACCCCGAGAATTAACAGCATGGTAAACCATATAAACATGATGGGCCCAAACAACCGTCCTATTGATGCAGTGCCAAATTGTTGCGTAAAAAAGAAAAGTGCAAGAATGGAAAGTACAATGATTACAACTGTATTGCTACCATCTTCAATACCTAAAGAAGGCAGTTCTTTTAAACCCTCAATAGCAGAGGTAATGGAAATGGGAGGGGTGATGATACCATCGGCTAACAGGGATGCACCACCGATCATAGCCGGTATGACCAGCCATTTTTTTCTTCGCCTTACCAGTGCAAATAATGCAAATGTTCCCCCTTCACCCCGGTTATCTGCTTTTAAAACGAGGACAACATATTTAATGGTCGTTTGTAATGTTAATGTCCAGATGATACAGGAAAGTGTTCCCAGGATAAGCTCCTCGTTAACTACCCTGTCTCCAATGATCGCATTGAATACGTAAAGTGGTGAAGTACCAATATCTCCGTAGATGATTCCTAAAGCAATAACTAATCCTGCGGCGGTAACTTTGTTGGTGGGTATTTTCACTGTCTGAGGTTAATAATGGGGCTCCCGGTACAGATTTGGTCTTTACAGAAACCCGCCTGCAAATGTACAGGCAAAATTGAATTACCATGGAATTGGGTGAAAAACTTTACCACTGGTGGAAATAGCGTATTCCCGCTGATCCTGTGTGCAACATTTGCTGTATCAAACCCATCGTTACATGTAATTCTTACTATAACAGCATCATAAAAATAAAAAATGGCCTGCTTTTGGCCGGTAAACTTTAATTTTAATAAGCAAAAAATCACGGCATTATGACTTTCAGGCGAACTCTGTTATTGCTGGTACTTGCAACCTCTTTTTTCCCGGCCTTTACTCAGAAGATCGTTTATTCAGAGCCCGGTAAAGATGATACCCGCCGGATGAATTTTGAGATCGCCGGGAAGGTGGGCGGTAATTTTCTTATTTACAAGAATATCAGGAACAATAATCTGATCTCAGTTCTCAATAACGAGATGGTGGAAATTGCAAGTGTGGAGCAGGACTTTGTTCCCGATAATGACCGCATGATCAATGTTGATTTTTTCCCCTACAGCGAATTTTGTTACATGATCTACCAGTACCAGAAAAAGAGCATTATCTATTGCATGGCTGCGAAAATTGATGGCAATGGTAAAAAAATAGGAGAGGTAATGCAACTGGATACCACGCAGCTGGGGTTTGCCGCCAATAACAAAATTTATACTGTTCTCTCCAGTGATGATAAAAGCCGGTTGATCGTTTTTAAGATCAATAGTAAGAACAGGAAAAATTATATCATCACTACCGTTTTACTGGATGATAAGCTGACCCAGTTGAAAAAAAGCCGCCTGGCAGTCCCTATGGACGACCGGCACGAATACCTGGGAGAGTTTAACCTGGATAATGAAGGGGACCTTGTTTTCACCAAATTCCTTCGGAACAATAACGACAATATTTCTGAAGGGGCATTCGTGGTCAAATATGCCCAGGCTGATTCTTTCAGTTATAGGCCACTGAACCTTGAAAAGACCAACCTGGATGAGATCAGGATAAAAGTAGATAATGCCAATAAGCGATATTTCCTGACATCTTTTTATTTAAAGGAGCGGAGAGGAAATATTGAAGGATTATATTATTATGTATGGGATAAGCAAAGAGACAGTCTTGTAAACGAAAACACTGTTGGCTTTTCTGATGAACTGAGAAGGGAAGCCAAAGGTGATGCGGGAGTCAGGAATGCATTTGATGATTATTTTATTAAAAACATCATTACCCGTAAAGACGGTGGTTTTATTATCGGCGCAGAAGCCTATTTCACCACTTCCCGTTTTAATACCTGGAACCGCTGGGATTACCTGGGCCGTTATTCCTACATGAGCCCTTCTGATTATTATTTCTATTCGCCATATTACAGTAATTGGTGGGGTAATTCCCGTTGGAACAGTGGCAACCAGTCCGTTCGCTACCATGCCGATAATATTACCGTACTCTCATTTGATAAAGATGGTAAAATGGAATGGAGCAATGTGATCGTAAAAGAACAGTTCAATGATCAGTCAGATGACCTGCTTTCTTATATACTCATGATTACCGGCGGGCAGCTGCATTTCTTATTTAACCAGGCGGAAAGAAGGGTGGAACTGCTGAATGATTATAGTGTGGCCCCGGATGGGCAAATGAACAGGAACCCGACCTTAAAGAACCTGGACAAGGGCTATGAGTTTATGCCGAAATATGGTAAACAGGTAAGTGCCCGCCAGGTTATCATACCTTGCCTGTACAGGAACTATATTTGCTTTGCCAAAGTAGATTATAACTAACCAACTTAATAACCATTTCCTTTATCCGTGATTGGGATATTTAAACAGAAAACCCCCGCCAACCTGTTGCTCTTACTGGTCTTCGGTGTGCTTATCAAGCTACCCATGTTCCTGTATCCGCATACACCTTTGGATAAACCGGCTGATGGAATACTCTTCACTTACCTGCTTAAATTTTTATCCGCTACCGGCAAATCCTCCCCGGTTATTTACCCGCTGCTGGCTTTCGGCTTATTGTTTCTCCAGGCCGTTGTGCTGACCCGTTTTATCAATAACCAGCGGATGATGAACAGGGCCAATTACCTGCCAGGTATGTCTTACCTGTTAATTACCTCCCTGCTGCCTGAATGGAATTATTTTTCTGCTCCCCTGTTAATAAACACGGTATTATTATTCATCCTGGCTGCACTTTTCAAAACGTATAACCCGCAAAGTGCCAAAGCCACCATTTTCAATATTGGGGTGGCCTTAGGTATTGCAGGGTTCTTATTTGTTTCAGCCATGACCTTTGTGGTTTGGGTATTACTGGCCCTGGCCCTGATGCGGCCTTTCCGGCTGAACGAATGGCTGCTTTGTATTCTTGGCATCACCACCCCGTTCTATTTTTACGGCATCTATATTTTTATCAACGACCAGTGGAGCTGGAATGCCATTTTGCCGCATATAACCATTGGGATACCCGCTATTAAACAATCGGCCTGGCTGGCGGGAAGTGTTTTCCTTCTGATGATACCCTTCCTGGCGGGCGGGTATTATGTGCAGGAAAACCTGCGAAAGATGTTGATCCATGTCAGGAAGGGCTGGAGCCTGCTGCTGCTTTACCTGCTCACTTCCATGTTACTTCCCTTCGTAAATAATAACGATAGTTTTGAGAACTGGGTAATGGCCATGATACCAATGGCCGCTTTTCATGCCTGTACTTATTTGTATGCCAACCTGAGAATATTACCTCTTCTTTTGTTCTGGCTGACAACGGCTTTTGTGGTAGCCTACCAGTATTATGGCCCCGGTTGGTAATTCCTTATAACAGGTTCGTCTCCATGATTTATCTTTGTCCTTTCCTCACTGAAAAAGATAATATGAAATTTGGCGTAGTAGTTTTTCCGGGCTCCAATTGCGACAGAGATATGTATGATGCCCTGAAATATGACCTCGGGCAGGATGTTAGCATGCTCTGGCATAAGGACCGGGATCTTAGTAAATTCAATACTGAAGATTGTATCATTCTTCCCGGCGGATTTTCTTATGGTGACTACCTGCGTTGTGGAGCTATTGCCCGTTTCAGCCCGATGATGCAAAGTGTGATAGAGTTTGCGAATGCAGGCGGTAAAGTGTTTGGTGTTTGTAACGGGTTCCAGATATTATGTGAATCGCATTTACTGCCCGGTGGTTTGCTCCGCAATGCCAACCAGCAGTTTGTTTGTAAAAATGTGTATATAACGAATGATACGGAAAAAGTATTTAAGATACCGGTGGCACATGGCGAAGGCAGGTATTATGCGGATGAAAAAACACTGAATGAGCTGGAAGCTAATGGCCAGGTCATATTTTATTACTGTGATGAGGAAGGGCAAATAACAGAGAAGGCGAACCCCAATGGTGCTACCCGGAATATAGCCGGGATCTGCAATGCCAACCGCAATGTTTTCGGGATGATGCCCCACCCCGAAAGGGCCTGTTCTGCAGCTTTGGGCAATACAGACGGGCGGGCAATCATCAAGTCCCTGCTGATGACGGCGCAACTGGTTTCCTGAACCTTTCGTCTTCCCCTGGATAACAGTCATTTGTGATTTTACTCACAAACAAATGACGGATGCGGATATAGCTTTGCGGCTAAATTTTAACAGGTAATATTGGACCTAAAGCAGGAATTTTGACGTATAGATATAAATGAACATTATGAAGCAATTTTCCACACTGTTTTTATCGATACTGGGCACCCTTGTAATGCGGGCACAAAACCCGGTTACCTGGACTTTCTCTTCCAAAAAGATAGCAGATAAGACCTACGAGGTT
>CALRSN020000105.1:0-7138 GCA_943370865.1 Bordetella parapertussis | reverse complement strand
GTGCTTATTTCCTGCAGTATAATAACAGGATTGGTGTTATCGTGCAACAACGGACAGATGGTAGTTTTTATAATTACCGGACCAATGTGGGCAACAGTACAAGCAAAGGAATAGAAAGCCTGGTGGATTTTAATCCGGTTAAAGCCTTCAGCAAAGATTCTAAATGGGGTGATATCAGTTTCTTCGTTTCCTATGGGTATACGGATGCCCGGTATGGAAATTTTAAAGTGATCACTAAGAATACGGCCAATCAGTTAGTGGAAAGTAACCTGAAGGATAAAAAAGTAGAAAATGCGCCGGAGAATATTATAAGAGTTGGTATTACTTATTCATTCAAAGGGCTTTCAGTAACAGGCCAGTTAAGCCATGTGGATGATGCATTTGCAGATGCGAATAATACGATTACACCAACAGCTAATGCACAAAACGGGTTGATCCCGGCATATACAGTAACTGACCTTACGGCAACATATCGTTTCAATAAGAATCTTCATCTAAAAGCAGGGATCAATAACCTGTCCAATGAAAAGTATTTCACCCGCAGGGCTGGTGGTTACCCGGGACCCGGTGCATTACCTGCCGATGGAAGAACCTTCTTTGTGAGCATTGGTGCCAAACTCTGATATAACATAACACAGGTCATACAGGCTGCTGATTTTCTTCAGCAGCTTTTTTTATTTCCCAAAAAATGAAATGACACAACTCAACTGTGCAGGTGACAACTCAACTGCTGCTGTCACCTTTTTGTAAAAGGATTTGTTCATCCTTTTTCCTGACAATCATGTGATAAATCTCATGAAATGCCGGTGAATCTTTGCTCCGTAAATCACCAAATATGAGAAATAAGTACCTGATCTTCTTAGTCGCCTTTACCAGCACCACTGCTATGGCACAGGAAGTAAGAATCGCACCCGCAGAAGATACCACCCGTGCTAAAGAGCTGGAAGAAGTAGTCGTTACGGGCCAGTATAAACCACAATCGTTGAGGAATTCTGTTTACCAGATCAAAGTGATCGGAAAAGACAGGATATTGAAACAAGGAGCCACCCGCCTGCAGGATGTGCTGAAGAATGAACTCAATATGCGTTTTTCACAAGACCTGGCAACAGGGGGATCAGCCATCACGATGTTGGGCCTCAGTGGTCAGAATGTAAAGATCCTTGTTGATGGATTGCCGGTAACAGGCCGCCAGGGAGTAAACAATGAGTTTGACATCAGCCAGATCGATATCAATTCAATTGAACGGATCGAGATCGTGGAAGGCCCCATGTCTGTTATTTATGGTGCAGACGCATTAGCGGGTGTTATAAATATTATTACTAAAAAAGCAGCTAAAGCAAATTTATCAGTCACTGCAAGGCTGCATGAGGAAACGGTCGGTAATGAATATGGTATCAAACAAGGTATACATAACCAGCAGGTGGGTTTGAGCTGGAAAAGAAATTATTGGGAACTGGGTGGCTCATTTGCACACAATTATTTTGGTGGCTGGAAGGATACTGCCATTGAAAGAGAACTGGTATGGCATAAAAAAGATCAATTGATCGCCAACGGCTTTATCGGGTATAACAATGGTAAACTGAATCTCCGTTATCGTATTGATGGATTAGATGAAGTGATCACCAACCCCGGTAACTTTATTCAATTTGACAGGCGCTCCGGCGATACACTGGCGAATGACCAGGAATATCTTTCCCGGCGACTGATGCACCAGTTACAGGGTTCCTACTTTGCCAACAGCAGGCTCTCCTTTCAGGTGCAATCTTCTTATACGGATTACAGCCGGCAGGTTTTCTCCACCACCGTAAGTAAAAAAACAGGTGCAGTCAATCTTGATCCCGGTGAAGGAAGACAATCTGTAGTGGATTTTACAGGTTTCACGTTCAGGGGCACAGCTTTATATAAGTTATCTGATGTGTTCAGTGTTCAGCCCGGCGTTGATATTAATATCGACAAAGGAAATGGGGAAAGACTGAAAGCCGGTTCCAATGAAGTGAATGATTATGCCTTTTTCATTACTTCAGAGATCACCCCTTCAGATAAGATCAGTATTCGCCCCGGCTTCCGGTTCATCAAAAATTCGGTATATGATGCACCCCCGGTGATACCGTCTTTAAATGTAAAATTCCTGCTGGCTAAAGATCTTGACCTCCGGGTGTCTTATGCCCGTGGTTTCCGTTCACCTTCTTTGAGAGAATTATACTTCAGTTTCTTTGACGCTAACCACCAGGTGATTGGTAACCCCGACCTGAAAGCGGAAACTTCAAATAGTTTCACTGCTTCATTGGGACTAAAAAAAGGCAACCCTGATGGTTTAATGTATAGTGTGCAGTTAGGCGGGTTCTATAATGACGTAAAGAACCTGATTGATTATGTGTTCACCCAGAGTTCTGATACAGCCAAGTTATATAATGTATATCGGAGCAAAACATCCGGCGTCACCCTGACCTCCACTGCCAGGTATAAAAAATGGAATTTCTCTGCCGGTGTGGGCTATACAGGATTTAATAATGAGCAGTATGATGCGGATAAAAGTTTACCAACCATGGTTTGGTCTGCTGAAGCCAATGCAACAGCCGGTTATTCTTTCTCTTCAATCGGTATGGATGTAAACCTTTTTTACAAATTCACGGGTAAAAGACCACGATATGTAACTAGTGGTACTGACCTCATCCTTGCCAAAACAAACAGCTTTCATATTGCTGACCTTACCATATCCAAAAAGATCGTCTCTTTCCTTTCTTTGAATGCAGGTGTCCGTAACCTCTTCGATGTCGATCGTATCAGCAGCACATTTGTAAATGGAGGTATTCACTCCGGCGGGGGACTGAATGTAGCGACCGGCCGTTCTTACTTTGCTTCATTGCTATTTAACTGGGATAAAAAATAATTAACACACAACCAAACAACATAAACGATGAAAAATAAATTTATAAAAATATTCACTGCTGCTTTAGCGATGATTATTTTGGCAACCGGGTGCCGCAAAAGAGATGCAATGCTAGCAGATAACCTGGTGGTTTTTGAAACTGCTGCACAGGGCATCAATGCCTCCGAAAACGAAATCACTGTCAGGTTGACTTTATCAAGAAGTACTGACAGGGATATTCCTCTTACGGTCAACTTAACTGAACAGGGTGTTGCATACACTACTGATTATACCACCACACCGGCAGCGGTAGCAGGTAAATTATCATTGACTATTCCCTCTGGTAATAATGAAACCTCCTTTACCATCACTAAAACAAGCGGAGCTTTATTTGACGGAGATGAGAAAATTGTATTTGATCTCTTTAGCTCCGGCGCACCTGTATTTATCGGGGCCACTAAACAATTCACCCTGGATTTTGCAGAACTTGTTGCAGCCAATGCCAGCCTGACCATTAATGGTGGTGGTGTACAATACAGCAATAAAGTGTTTATTGATCTCAGCGCCAACCGGCAAACCCCGGTCAACCGTAACAACTGGGATCTTGGTTTTTATACCGGTGCTGATGATTTCCGGGTTATACTGAATTCATCTGCCGCCATGATGGCCAAACAGATCAATAAAAATGACCTTACACAGGTAACAGCAGCTGATACAACCGGCTTTTCAACAGAAGTAGCGTTTAATCAGTTTGCTCCTGTCACTACTTCATTACCTTATATTGACTACCCTAATGGTGATTTGACAAGAACTGCCATTGCAGCTACCAGTGCCACAGCAACTGATAATAAAGTGTATATCGTTAACCGCGGATTAGCTCCCGGTAGCCCTGCAACTGCAAGAGGCTGGAAGAAGATCCGTGTATTACGCAACGCAAGTGGTGGTTACACTCTTCAATATGCAGATATTGCTGCCACTACTTTCCAGGAAGTCAATATTGCAAAAGACGAAACTTACTTTTTTAAATACATCTCATTTGATAATGGTGCTGTAACGATAGAACCCGAGAAGAAGAAATGGGATCTTGCCTGGACCTATTTTTCTAATGTAACCAACTTTGGTAGTGGCGAAGTCCCCTACTTGTTCCAGGATATTATTATACAAAACAGGAATGTACAAGCCGTAAGAGTGATGAACACAACAAAAGCATTCGCAGATTTTACAGAAGCCGATATTGCTACCCTCACTTTCTCTTCTTTACAAGCAACTATAGGTGCTGACTGGCGTTCTGGTGGCGGACCCGGCACCAGCCCTGCCGTACGCCTTGACAGGTACTATATCATCAAAGACGGCGATAACAATTATTATAAAATTCGTTTCACTGCGCTGACACAAAATGGTGAAAGAGGATATCCTGCCTTTGAATCTGTATTGGTGAAGAAAGGCTGATAGTAGTTATTATAATAATACTAAATCCACCGCAACCTGGTTGTGGTGGATTTTTCGTTTTGCGTAACCCGAATTACGCTTACCGTAAGTCTTCGTCATCGTTTGGTTGTTGTTTTGTCAGCAAATAGTAAAACGACAACCAATGAAAAAAATAATAACTGCCTTTGCTGCTGTTGTTATCAGTATGTCTGTAAATGCGCAAACCGGGCAACAGATCATTAATAAATTATGCGGCTGTTTTGAAGTGGATTTTAAATATGCCGAAACCTTTTCACCCGATCCCAATTATAAATACCACGAACGGGAAGAAACGGGAGGAACCGCTGAACTGGCGTTGCCGATAGAAGTATCCGACAAAAAAATAGTGATTCAGCATTTGCTGGTAGTTTCACCCGCGATGGTGGTCAAACACTGGAGGGAGGAATGGACCTGGGAAAACCCGGTGATCTGGACCTATAAAGGCAACAGGGTTTGGGTAAAAGACAGTTTGACTGCTGAACAGGTACAAGGTAAATGGACGCAAACCGTTTGGGAAGTGGCCGATGAACCCCGCTACCAGGGCCTGAGCCAGTTTGTGCATTTAGATGGCAGGGTCATCTGGCAAAATACTACTGATGCGCCGCTGCCAAGAAGGGAGTATTCTCTTCGCAGTGATTATAATATATTACGAAGAACCAACCGGCTGAATATTTCGGACAGCGGTTATTTGCATGAACAGGATAACCAGAAGATCATCCGCCAGGCAGGCACCGATCAACTGCTGGTAGAAGAAAAAGGCCATAACCGGTATAAACGAATATCCGACCAGGAATGTGCCGTGGCAAAAGAGTACTGGGAAAAGAACAAAAATTACTGGGCCAAAGTGAGGAAATTCTGGGCTGATTATATCAATACACACAAAGTCATTGAACTGAAAAATAAGATTGAGGGCAAACTACTGCATGAATACCTGCTGGCACTTGCCAAAGAATACACGGAGAAGAAAGTAAGCGATACAGAAATCGACAGCAGGATAAAAACTGAGATCAACCGCTTTATCGGGCCGGAGGATAAGGCAGTAGCTGTTCAATAGTCAATAAGGTGGGAAGTCAGTAAGTCCGGAAGACGGGAAGTCCGAAAGACTGTTTCTTTAACAGAAGGTGTTTTTCTGGCCTTTTTACCTTCGTTAATCTGTGCTAATTGGTGGCTGAACCGGCTGTTTATTTTCGTAACTTCGCAGCCATTTTAGAATGGCTATGAACGCTAAATACAGAGAATTTACTGGCTTAAACCTGCCTGCCTTTGAGCAGGAAGTACTGGCTAACTGGACTGAAAAACAGGCCTTTGAAAAAAGTGTGTCCCTCCGGGATGGAGCAGTTCCCTTCGTGTTTTATGAAGGTCCGCCCAGTGCCAACGGTATGCCCGGCATCCACCACGTTATTTCAAGAACGCTGAAAGACCTGGTTTGCCGCTACAAGACCATGAAAGGCTTCCAGGTAAAACGCAAGGGTGGCTGGGATACCCATGGACTGCCGATTGAGCTGGGTGTGGAAAAGGAACTGGGCATTACCAAAGAAGATATTGGCAAGAAAATATCGGTAGAAGAATACAATGCCAAATGCCGGGAAGCGGTATTGCGGTATAAAGACAAATGGGATGAGATCACCAAAAAAATGGGGTATTGGGTGGATCTCAATGATCCTTATATCACCTTCAAGAACGAGTATATTGAAACACTCTGGTGGTTACTGAGTGAGTTGTATAAAAAAGGCCTGTTGTATGAAAGTGTAAGCATCCAGCCATATTCACCTGCTGCAGGAACAGGACTGAGTTCACATGAATTGAACCAGCCGGGAACCTACAAGGATGTGAAGGATACGAGTGCTGTCGCCATGTTTCGTGCAGTACAAGATGATAAAAGTAAATTCCTGCACGATGCTGTTCATGGTGCTGAGGTTTTCTTCATGGCGTGGACGACGACTCCATGGACACTGCCTTCTAACTTAGGATTGACGGTTGGTGCCAATATTGATTATGTATTGGTGAAAACATTTAATCCATATACTCATTTGCCCATTAATGTGGTACTGGCAAAAGCATTACTCGGAAAATACTTCAAAGAGGAAGCAAAGGATGGCGACTTTGACAGTTACAATGAAAAAGTAAAATTGTTACCCTGGTCTATAATAACCGAATTCAAAGGATCTCAAATTGAAGGTTGTGAATACGAACAACTCCTTCCTTACGAGGCTAATTCACCAAAAGTTATTGAAGAACTTACACCGGGCGCAAAACCATTCCGGGTATTGGTTGACAGTTTTGTAACTACAGAGGATGGTACGGGTATCGTTCATACCGCACCAGCTTTTGGTGCCGATGACTTTAAAGTGGGCAAGAAATATAATATCGGCATACTGACGATGGTGGACCGCCAGGGGAAATTTGTAGATGGCCTCGGCGAGTTCAGCAACCGCTATGTAAAGAACTATAAAGATGAAAAGGATTATGTTGACGTGAATGTTGACATATCCGTAAAACTGAAAAAAGAGAACAGGGCGTTTAAAGTAGAGAAATACGAACACAGTTACCCGCATTGCTGGAGAACTGATAAACCTGTTTTATACTATCCCCTGGATGCCTGGTTTATCAAAACCACGGCTATCAAGGACAGGATGGTGGAATTAAATAAAACTATCAACTGGAAACCCAAATCAACCGGGGAGGGCCGTTTTGGTAACTGGCTGGAGAATATGGTGGACTGGAACCTGAGCCGTTCAAGGTATTGGGGAACGCCGTTGCCGATCTGGAGAACCGATGATGGGGAAGAAGAAGTTTGTATCG
>CALRSN020000104.1:0-7167 GCA_943370865.1 Bordetella parapertussis | reverse complement strand
TGGACAATGGCCGAAAGAGGTAGAGTGTATCCCCTGAAGCGGTGATTTTGCAAACTGCAGCTGCCTGCATGAGAAGAAAAGAAGTGGTACAATAAAACTATATGCTGCTCCTATTAGCACAAAATTTTTAACAGGTTCAAAACTTATTAAATAAAAATATCTCGTGTAAGAACCTTAACTGTATTACCAGCAATAAATACTTTATTATCCGCAGCACTTACATATACTTCGCCACCCCGGGCCGAAGCCTGGTAAGCCTTCAGTTTATCTTTCTTGAGTTTTTGTTTCCAAAACCCAGCCAATACAGAATGAACCGAACCTGTTACCGGGTCTTCATTAATACCAATCCAGGGGCAAAAAGAACGCAACAGGAAATCATACTGCTTATTATCCGACACAGACGTTATTACAACTTCTTTTATACAATCGCTGCTTACCAGCATTTTTTGAAAATCGGGTTGCACTGATCGTATAAGAGCAGGGCTGTCCAATTCAATGAAAACAGTTTCCAGTTCACTGCAAAAACCTGCTGTCTTGTATCCTTTAATTCCAAGGCTTTCTAATAACTGCGGAGAAACAGGAAAATCTTTTAATTGATATTCCGGGTAACCCAGGGTAACTATGTCATCCCTAATGATAGCTTTGATAACAACACCCTCAATGGTACGAAATACTATTTCTTTACTACCCGGACGTAAGTCTGCTATCGTTGCTGCTGCCGCTAAAGTAGCATGGCCGCAGGCAGGAATTTCTTTTGTTATGGTGAAATACCGGATTGAATTAGCTCCTTGTTCGCCAGTTGTTGTTTCAATAAAAGCGGTTACCGGCAAATTCAGTTCCCTGGCCACCGATAAAAGAATACTATCATCTAACGGCTGGTCCAGTATGCAAACAGCAGCCGGGTTTCCGCTGAATTGCTTTGAGGTGAATGTATCTGTTATAAAAAATTGCATTGACCCTGCTATCAATTAGATTGCGTTAAATACAAAGAGTTATTCGATCATCCTCCACAAGTCCTTATTGTCTGTAAACATTTTCCTAAATGTATCATAGTCTGCATCTCTCACCAGCTTAAACCGGGATGCCATTTTAAACTCAGTCCAGCCAGCACAAAAATTCTCAAATACGCTTTTCCGGTATTGATGTACTCTTATTAATTCATCCCTGATGCCTGTAACAATGTTCTTTTTTATTTTTTTATTATAGACAACAGGTCCCAGTGGCGTATTATTATATTCTGCTACTACTATTGCTTTCCCGTCAAATTCATTTCTGGCCCTGGCACTGTCAATCTCTGCGCAACCACAACCTGCCAGGTTCGCTTTACCCGTCAATACCTCCTGCAAAGCTTGCCGGTGCGTGCCTGCATAATATACATTGAATTTCTCTTCTGCATTCCTGATGCCTTCTTTGTTCAATAATAATCTTGGTACCAGGTTGCCCGATGTTGATGAACTGCTGACAAGAGCCAATGAAAGTTTCCTGTTTTCTTCATTTAACTGACCGATAGTTGTAATACCCGATGTCGTGGAAGCAACCAGGCAACCGCCGTAATTTGTAACGGCATTCTTATTTAGTTCCAGGTTTACCAATGGCAGGATAATTCCCGGGTTCTTTCTTTGTAACACAAGGTAACCGGAAGTGTTCATCATCGCAAAATCCACACTGTCGTTAACAATAGCTGCAATCAAACGCTGAACAGTTGGATAGCTGACTGCAATAACTGTGCGTCCGGTTGTCTTGCTGAGGTAATCGGTTAAGGGGCGAAGATTATCAATACGGTTATTTGTTGCATACGTATAGGTTGCAAACCTGATCGTATCAGGTCCTGTTTTTTGTGCCGAACCTTCTACAAAAAACAGGTGTAGTAAAAACAATAAGAAACGACCAGGGCCAAAGATGATACGCATACTTTTTTTTGACAAACCTCGTTATAAAACGATAAATACTTAGACCGCCTGTATAAACTAACTATTCCCTATACACAAAGCCAAGTTCTGCCTGTAAATTACCAGGCAGGTATTTTTTCGCCAGTTCTATTATTGCTAGAGGGCCTTTATCAATCCATTGGATAAGATTTTTATCATCCCCTTTCGCCTCCAGCAATAACCACATGGCTACTGGAAAAGCACCCCATTTTTTATTAACCGGGCCTCTTGACAAGCCTGCGTTCAGATTTGTTTTTTCTTCATTTGTTGGTTCAGGGTTTTTTCCAACACTTACCAACCGTTCTGTAAAAACAGGATATAGAATCTCTAATGTTTTTACAGTCATCGATGGCAAAATACCGTTCACTGGCAACCATTTAATATTTAATGACCGGTACATGCCGATTCCTTCATAAAGGCATTCCCATAAGATTTCATCCCTGAATGTTCTTGCTGTATAGTTTGACTTTCTTGCCCATTCTTTATGCAGCAAATGAGTATACTCATGTGAGAAGATCCGGTCAATCCTGTCATTGTTCTCTGTGAGGCTGGCTTCTCCGTAAGCTCGGTATAGTGCTGTGAGGTCAAGGCAAACTGTTTTCTCTTTATACGTAAATCCGTCATCAACACCAAGGAAGCCCAGCATTACGGTTATACTATCCTTCAGTACAATACCATTAAACGGAACAGCTAACGAGTCCCTGAAGGAATTCCATAATCCAGCTTTGGAGCGGATCAGTTGTTCCCAGGCTAATTCTTCCCTGTTGAGTTGCCTTTTTATTCTGGCAAATGAGTCCAGTGTTGAAGTATCTATCCTGCTGCGAAGAGCATCTCTCCATTGTGCCGAAATTTGTCCATTAGAAACCCCGACTTTTACAATAACAGCTGTCCTCTTTTTAGTTTTTGTAAAGTGCATTTCGGCCTGCATATATAATGGTGCAAAAAACAAAGCCACCAATAGAATTATGGGAGCAATTTTTTTCATACGCTGCCTTTTGTTAGTTATGTTATAGCAAAACTAAACAGCAACAGGAACAGCATATCAACCGTTCATATAAACTGGCATCACCGAAAGTGGGGAGTTATTAGTTTTCGAGGTTTCCTGAAAAATAGCAGTGCTATCATACAATCCGCTGATTAATGGCTTTGGCCACTACTTCAGTAAGTGAAGCAACATGCAGTTTTTCATATATTTTTTTAACATGGCTGCGAACGGTCTCATAACTGATAAATAATTCTGCAGCGATCATCTTATAACTCTGTCCATTGACGAGGCAACCCAGTACCTCTTTTTCCCGGGGGGTAAGATGGTAGTCCGGTGCCTCCTCCGGCATGATGACCGAAGAAACAGACTGCATTTTGTTAAGCACTTTCCGGGCCACGGAAGGGCTCATGGGCGAGCCGCCATATTGCAACTCCCGTATCGCATCCACCAGCTTCGTATTCAGGAAATTCTTTAGAATATATCCAGAAGCACCGGCACAGATCGAATCAAACACACGGTCATCATCTTCAAACACAGTTTGCATCAGGATCTGCACCTGTGGAAACTCTTTCTTTATTGCCTTCACCGCTTCAATACCGGTCATACCAGGCATTTCAATATCCATGAGTACAACATCCGGCTTTGATTCTCTTACATCCCTGACACAATCCAGCACATGCCCGAATGATCCCACCAGGGCAAAATCAGGTTCCGTATTTAATAACATACTGATACTTTCCCTGATGTTTTTGTTGTCATCAAATATGGCGATGCGTAAACCCATGCTGAGTATTTCTGTAAAGTTCTGCTAATTTTTCCCGGCCACAATCCCCGAAAGCGGTGACAGCCAGCTATGTTGCCGGAAATCTAAGCTCAATGGTAGTCCCTTCCCCGGGTTTGCTGCTGATCAAAACATTGCCTTTCATCTCTTTGGCCCTCATTTGCATATTTCGTAGGCCATTACCTGACATGGAGCTGTTTGCCTTTACAGCAGCTTCTGCAGGGTCAAACCCTTTCCCATCGTCTTTTACTGTCAAGGTAATATGATGCTGTTTTTTTTCCACTTTCACGAAGAGGTGTTTGCAAGCAGAATATTTCACTGCATTATTCACCGCTTCTTTGAATATGAGGTAAAAGTTTTTCCTGCTTTCCATCTGCAGGTTCTGCCACACCAGGTTCGCATCATACTCAAATTTATATTGTATCCCCTGTGCATTGAGCAAGGGCTTGGCATAAGATTCCATCCGTTGCAGTATGGTATCCATATTATCGTTTCTGGGGTTGATGGCCCACACGATATCATTCATTTCTGAGATCATCTCCCCGGAAGTGCTGCTGATCTTTTCCAGGGTATTCTGCAGGTCTTCCTGGCGGTTTTTTTCTTTATAGATTTTAGCCACCTGGCTATAGACTGAAATGCTGCTGAGGGTTGATCCCACATTATCGTGCAGGTCCTGTGCTATTTTATTACGAATCGCCTGCCGTTTCAACAATTCATTGATCCGGTAACGATATACCGCATAGATCATCCCGGCAATCAATACAGCTACCAGCAAAAAGAACCACCATTGTTTCCAGAAAGGAGGAATGATCCGGATTTTGATAGTCGTTATTTTATCGCTCCAGCTACCGGGTGTGCTGGTAGCTCTCACCTTAAAAGTGTATTCGCCTCCACCCAGATTGGTATATGGTGCCTGGGTGGAAGGACCGGCATTGACCCAATCCTTATCCACTCCTTCCAGCATATAAGAATACTGGACGGGTGCCGAAGCAGCAAAAAAAGGAGCAGCAAAATGAATAGTAAAAAAATTCTGTGTATGTCCCAATGCTATTTCATTTTGCATCAGCAAATGCGAATAAGAATTATTGAAAATGCTGAAATCTGTTAAAAACACTTCGGGTTGTTTTTTCTCAATAACGATCCGTTCCGGGTTAAATGCAATAAAATAACCATCACCCGCCACATACATTTTCCCTTCATCATCTTTATAAATATATCCCCTGACACCGCCCGTTTTTTCTACATCGGGCAGTTCAATGGAAGAAAATGTTTTAGTACGGGGATCAAATTTTTGCAACCCGCCATTGCTGATACTCCAGGCGTTTCCGTATTTATCCAGCTCAAGTCCTTCCAGCAGGTTATTGACGGAACTAAAATGCTGAAATTCCATTTTCTGTGTGTCAAAATAATTCAACCCTCCACCATAGGTACTGATCCACAGGTTCCCAACCCTGTCTTCTTTGATATCATATACATTGTTATTACTGATACTTCCGGCTACAGCGGGGTTATTTAGGTAAGTGCTGCTTCCACCTTTTTGTTTGTTTAATAATACAAGGCCATTTTTTGCATTTGCCAACCACAGGTTCCCATCTTTTGTTTTTACGATCTTCCTGATAAGATTGTCGGTAATATTATACCTGCTTAATATTTTCTTTGTGCTGTCCTTCCGGGACACCCAGCGTTTTCCCGTAAAATCGTAGTAAGCAAAAAAGTGACCATAAGGAACTGTGAGCAATACAGGGTGTCCATCTAATGTGTCTTTTACAACTGAAACTACTCTCGACTCGATGATCTTCGACATCACCTGGTCTTTCTCTGTATTGGGAAGCATGCTGATACTGCCGCTGGATATATCATACCTGAATAAGGAATAATCTGTACCGATATAAACAGTACCATCAGCATCTTTATAAAACCTGGTAATACTGAGTTCCGTGCCTTTGAACATTATTTTCCGGTGCTGGTAACTACCATCCGGTTGACGGATATATAGACCCTTGTTAGTGCCAATCCACAGGTTACCATTTTTTTCTTTACAGAAATCATAAATAACCAGCGGCTTATCTGTCCCCTCGTTCTGCCGCGGCAAAAATTCCTGTTCAAACTGCTGTTGCGCTGCATGATAAATACTGATGCCATTATTTGTACCCAGCCAAACAATTCCGGAGCGATCCATAAAAATGCAGTTGACCTTATTATCCCCGAGAGTCCCTTCCCTTGCAGGATCGTGCCTGTAATTATAAAATTTTCCTGATACGGGATCGTATATGTAGAGTCCTGAATATTTACCGCCAATCCAGATACGGCCCTGTTTGTCTTCACTAAAAGCAATAGCTTCATCTTTTCCAAATGAAAAGGGATCGTTATTACTGTAACTAAAACTTTGTTCTGCTCCAGTAACCGGATTCTGCCGGTAAACAGCTTTGTCCCAGGATCCGAACCAGATATGTTGTTTGCTGTCCCTGAATAATTTTGTTACTACCACATGCGGCAGCGAGACATATAAATTAGCATAGCGTTGATCCGTTTGTACCTGTAGAGTAGCAGGATTGATTTTTAAAATACTTCCGCCTTCACGACCCGCCCATATCATGCCCTGCTGGTCAAAACACATATCATAGATCGTCCACACACCCATGCCCTTGGGCTGAACAAATTCTTCTTGCTGTTTATTGAACAGGAGTACACCTTTACCGCTGGTAGCCAGCCAGAGATCACCCCTGCTGTCTTCCTGCATTGCATTGACTATATTGACCGGGATACTATTTTTATCGCCAGGCTGGTGTTTATACTGGCGGAACTGCTTATCAGGGGATAAACGATGATCATAACGTGTAATACCCCCGTCTGCTGTGGCTATCCAGATCAACCCTTCCTTGTCCTCATGCAGATCCGTGATGGTATTACCCGATACAGAAGATAACTGACCGGGAATATTTTTAAATACTATGAAATTATTACCATCGTAGCGGTTAAGGCCATCATCTGTGCCGATCCAAATAAATCCTTTTTTGTCCTGTAAAATGCAATTGACTTTATTATTAGACAGCCCGTTAGCCCTACTCAATTGCTTAAAATATAAAACCGGTTGTTGTGCCGCCCCCAGCAACAACAGCAACAAGAATGCCCCTGTAAGTCCAACCCTTTTTAGCCCGGTATTCATACTGAAAAAATACGAAAGACCCGGCGGATTAGTTACGGGCAAACAAAACCGCCCCGCCAGCAGGGCGGGACGGCTACTTAAACCAAACTGTAAATCGCTGTAAATACTATTGAATCGCTTTGGGTTCATTATATAAAAAATCATCCATGATTACCAGGTCCTTGCTACCACCGGCTGAAATATCTTTTACCCCGTCAGCAACTACTGCATCCCCCTGCCGGATTGTAACCTTTGTAATTTTTTCAGTTGGAAAATAAACACCCAGGAAAGAATGACTGCTGCCTGCGGACCGTACTGGCACTTTGAA
>CALRSN020000103.1:0-7206 GCA_943370865.1 Bordetella parapertussis | reverse complement strand
GGCACTCATCTCCAACGAGAACAACGCCACCGGTGTTGGCTTGGTGGCATGCATCGCCGCATTACGGGCCAGGTTCAAGGCAAAAGCGGTTTTACCCACGGCAGGTCTTGCCGCCAGGATAATCAGGTCCGTATTCTGCCAACCATAGGTTACTCTATCCAAATGGGTGAAACCACTTGGCACACCGGTTACATCTTCGTTTCGCTGGCGCAGGTCTTCAATACGTTTAATGGTATTCACCAATACGGTATCAATAGAATTATAATCTTTGCGCAGGTGATTATTGGTGATCTCGAATAATTTGCTTTCGGCATCATCCAGCAGGTCGAACACATCAGTTGAATCTTCATACGCATCCCCGATGATCTCGCCGCTGATGCGGATCAGCTCCCGCTGAATGAATTTTTGCAGGATGATTCTTGAGTGGGCTTCAATATGCGCCGAAGAAACAACCGCATTGGTCAGCTTGGTCACATAATAAGGTCCACCCACCATTTCCAGTTCTTCCCTTGTGCGGAGTTCTTCTGTTACAGTTAAAATATCAATAGGCTGGCTTTTATTTGCCAGTCCCTGTATGGCTTTATAGATACGCTGGTGAGCTTCCACATAAAAGCATTCGGGTTTCAGTATCTCCACGACCGTATCAAATGCATTTTTCTCCAGCATGATGGCACCCAGTACCGCCTCTTCCAGGTCTTTGGCCTGCGGGGGCACTTTACCATATACCATGGTACTAAGATCCAGTTGTGTCTTTCTCCGTTGCTTTCTGTCTTTGTTGATATTAGTCAGGTCCATGTTCGTTCGTCTATAGCGATAAAAAGTTAAACCATCAGTTATTCACCAATGACCTAAGGGTTCATATTCCGCCTTGTTTTAAGAAATTGTTACTTCTCTATTAAAGGAATGTTGCCCGCAGTCAGTAGGCGAAAATAAAGGCAATGGAGGTTCAGATTTCTATTTTGTAAGAGTTTTTCTTTCTGCACTTTTTTTCACCAGCTAAAACGGGGTTATCCACAGCGACGGATCCTGTTTACCTATCAAAGGTCTTTGTACAATGTACCTAAAAAAGACAGGACTATCCCTGAAAGATCAGCACAACTGTGCAGAAATAATGGCCTTCCCGGGCGAATATCATGTCTTCCCGCACAATAAAGCCCGGTGCAGGGGAGTTATCATAACCAGTTCTTTATAATGACGCCAAGCTGCGCCCTTTTTAACAACTAAACACCCTGATATGGAAACTACCAAAAAAAGCAGCCATTCCCGCCCCGTTATTACCCAGGCGGAAAACAACACTACCCTCTGGATCGGGCACATGAAGTCCGACCCCAACGATCATTTCGGCGGACAGATCTTTACCTGCCCCTCAGCCGGTTTACTAGATAATATACAGGTCTATTCAGCGGCCGTGCACAGTCCCGGCGAAGTAGTATTGACGCTTCATGAATTTGACGGAGCCGCCAAAACCTGGGGACCTGCCCTCGGCAGTTCTAAATTAGACGTTCACAAAAAAGACCATGCTAAATGGATCCGGTTTGACCTGCCGGCCCTGCAACTGAGACAGGGAAGTACCTATGGTTTCCGGCTGGCCACCCAGCATAATGCGATGATTGGTTTGGGTGAAGCAGCTGCCGGTACCGAACATCCTTTTATTGGCCAGGAATGGAAAGCTGACTCGAACGATCAGCGGGGCTATTTTTTCTCCTACTTCAGCCTGACCTATAAAGTAGAACTCTGCGCATAGACGATGTACCGGGCAACTGATGCCCGGCATTTTTGATATTGGATAACAAACCCCACCCGGGAAGCCGGGGAGGGGTTTTGTTGTTTAGTGGTTACCGCTAAAACACCGTATCAAATTGGGTCTTTTGAACAGAGGCAGCATGAACACAAATGCTGAATTTTAAGCAACCAAATCAACGATACATGAAAAAAAAACCAGACCTACGTCTTTATACAGTTTTAAGCCTGTTGTTATTAGTTATTGGAATGCAAAAAATTGAAGCACAGGATGAGTTATTAATTGACAGTACAACATTTTTTTCCATTATCAACAAGGAATTTTCAAAAATTGTAAACGGACAGCCAAAGGCGTTGATAGGAAATTTTGCTTCTTTAGATATAAAGGACGCTAAGCTTTCTTTCAATGGTTCCAGAGTTTTCAATGATATGACTTCGCTTACACTGAATGCCAGTGGAGGGATCGATGGAGGGACTTATGCTATTTTTAATAATTCGAAGATCAACTCAAACATAGCATTAGAAGTAAAGTTCAGCAGTCTCTTTAGAAAGAAAAGCTCCTTAGGTAGTTATCTCAGCGAAATAGATAAAAGAGATAATAACCTCAAAAGAATTGATGCTTTATACAAATTAAAAGAAGGAAACATAAATAATCAGCTTGACTTGATCGCCAAAATGAAAAGGTTATTAATAGCAGAAATAGCTGGACTTGAAAATAGCGTTCTTCTTTCGGCAGAAAATAAAGAATACCTGAAAGCGCAAAAACAAGTTCAGCTAGACTCAATCAACCTCTTATTGATCAGAGACTATTACGACATACCTTCAAAAATCAAAGCTCTAAGTAAAGAAAAAAAGAAAGCCCTGAAAGAAGCTGCTATGGATTTCGAAATAACAAGAATAAAACTTCAATGGTTTGAAATTGGTTATAAAGTCGTAAATAAGAGCTTTTCTATTCTTGATAAAACTCAGCCACTGATCAAACAGATCACTAAAGAAAATTTCACCGCACACAATGTATCATTCAGTTTCAATAAATACAGATGGAGCAACCAGCCATTTGAATCGTTCTACTGGCAACTTGCCACCGGATTCTTTTATGATAACAACAGGGATGATTTGGTAAAAAACGAGGTGACAGAAACTACTGAACTAGGTAGTCCGCCCATCTCAAGATACACTACCAAAAAATTCTTTGCCTATTCAGGAGATTATAAAAAAAATATCCCGGGCATCAGATTCAGCGGGGATTATTATCAGTTCCTATTTAAAGATAATTTTTGCGCAGCACATATTTACCCTGAAGCCGTATATAAAAAAGGATCCGGGCCAGTGTACAGCCTCGGGCTTGGGTTTATGTATTCCTTTAAAGACAAAAAAGATGAGACCGGCAAAACTCTGATTAATGCAGAGCTATACCTCAATCTTATTGACATGGGCAATGCCCGTAATATTGATAAAACAACCTTTGAACGAAACGAAGTGGGTCTCCGCTTCGGACTCCCTTTAAAATTCTTTTCTAACTTATAAAATCAACCTACTATGCCAGCAAAAAAAATAACCGATTCAATTACTACGGTTTACCGGGCGGTTTGTACTAACGGAGATTACAGAGGAAGATGGAGAAGTACTAAACAGGAAGCCATTGATGATGCAAAAAGACACAAAGAGGGAAATCCGAATCATGAAGTGGAAATTGAGTTTGAACAATCTGGAAGAATGATGTTAACATCCTGAAAAAGCAAAGAACTCCGTTTCAGATAAAAGGGACGGAGTTCTTAACGTAAAGGGGACGCTTCTCAAGCTTTATATTGCTTCTAAAAAGGCCGCCCCCCCGGCGACCTTTTCAATTATCTATGCAAAGGAATTATTCCCCCCAAATATTATCCTTTCCTTCCAGCCATTGTTTTACCAGGCCGGTGGTAACAGATTTCGGTCTTTCCAGCGGGAAGCCGAGGGCCCTGTCCCAGCAAAGACTGGCGAGCACACCGAGTGCACGGCTCACCGCAAAGAGAACGGTGTAGAATTCATATTCCTTCATACCGTAGTGGACAAGCAAAGCACCACTATGTGCATCCACGTTCGGCCAGGGGTTCTTTATTTTTCCAAGCGATTGTAAGATCGGCGGCACGGTTTCATATACATTCCAGATGGTTTGCACCAGCGGATCATCAGGCATATGTTTTTTTCCAAATTCCATTTGTGCGGTGAAGCGGGGATCTGTTTTGCGCAGTACAGCATGCCCATAACCCGGTACCACTTTCCCTTCACTCAGCGTTTTCTTTACATATTCGGCGATCTGCTCTTTGGAAGGCAGGTCTGTTTTTAATTCTTCCCGCAGTTCAAAGATCCATTTGATCACTTCCTGGTTAGCCAGACCGTGCAAAGGGCCGGCTAATCCATTCATACCGGAAGCATAACTTAAATAGGGATCACTTAAGGCAGAACCCACCAGGTGTGTGGTATGTGCAGATACGTTTCCACCCTCATGGTCAGCATGGATGGTCATGTACAAACGCATCAGTTCTTTGAAGCTTTCATCATCATAGCCCATCATGTGGGCAAAGTTGCCTGACCAATCGAGCAGGCCGTTGGGTTGTATATGATCGCCAAAACGATATTTACGGCGGTAGATATAGGCAGCGATACGGGGCAGGCGGGCAATCAGGTCCATGCTGTCATCAAACACCGCATCCCAGTAATCTTTTTTATTCATCCCCGCTGCATAGTTCTTGGCAAACTGGCTTTCGGTCTGCAGGGCCATCACTCCCACTACAAACTGCGTCATAGGATGTGAGTTGATCGGTAATGCCTCAATGGTATGAAAAACATGGGTGGGCACATGGCTTCTTCGCTGCCATACAGAAGTAACATGCTGCGCATCATCTTCCGTAGGTAATTCGCCTACCAGCATCAGGTAAAACAAGCCTTCGGGTAAAGGCTCTGAACCACCCGGTACTTTAGGGAGCTTCTCCCGCAGCTCAGGAATGGAATAACCGCGGAAACGGATACCTTCCTGTGCATCCAATAGTGAGGTTTCTGTAACTAAACCTGTTATGCCCCGCATGCCCTGGTACACCTGGGACAATTGCACTTCACCGATCACTTTATTTCCATGCTCTTTCAGCAGCTCTTTTATTTCCACTGACATCAGATCTGCCTTGGCCTTGAACCTGTCTTTGACGATACCCATATGCCGGTTTTATTTTTTTCTATAACAATGACGAGGGCATAAAGTTATGGAAAGCACCCCGCCGCGGCAAAAAAACAGGCTGATTATACCGGCATCGTTCCCGTTATTTAATAGGTTTCTAATAAACCTGGGCTGCCGGTGGTGGCATTATTTACTTGGGAGTTTTTTTATATAACCGCCAGGCCACAAAAGCAAAAACAATATTGGGCAGCCAGGCTGCCAGCAACGGGGGAAAATTGCCCTTGGTGGCAAAGACGGTGGAGAAACGATCGGCTACAATAAATAAAGCTGCGATGGTGATACCCAGAGCCAGGTGCATGCCGCTCCCGCCTCTTGTTTTGCGGCTGGCGATCACCACCCCGATCATGGTGAGGAGAAATACAGTAAAAGCGGTGGCGGTGCGCCGGTAGCGTTCCACTTTTAAGGCACTGAGTCCTTCGGTTCCTCTTGCTTCTTCCCGTTTAATGAAACTGACCAGCTCGGGTGTGGTAAGCTTGTCCTTCATATAATCATCCTTGCGGAGTTCGTAGGGCTTGAGACTGATGTTGAGCACCATGCTGTCGTATCTTTTTACCGTTTCGCCGGTGCTATCCACTTTGCGTTCAATCACATTGCGGAGTTTCCATTTTTTAGTTGCTGTGTCCCAGGTTCCCGGTGTGCCCCGCAGGTTATAGATCATTTTATTATCCCTGACCCTTTCCAGGAAAAATGTGCTGGCAGATTTGGCAGCCGTATCATAATTCTTCAGCCCAATATAGGTGTTGGTATCAATGCGGAGATAGAAACAGTTATAGCAATTGGTCTCCTGCCGGTTCTTGGTGGGATCATTCTTATCAAAATAATTGGCCTGGAAATTACTTTTGATCACATTGGCTTTGGGCACCAGGTAGCGGCTACCCACCCAGAGTAGCAGGCTAAGCAATAAACCTCCCACGATATAAGGACGCAGAAACCTGTTGTAGCTGGTGCCGCTGGCAAGAATGGCAATGATCTCGGACCTTGTGGCCATCTTACTGGTAAAAAAAATAACCGCAATAAATACGAACAAAGGGAAAAGCAAACTCCATATCCAGGGCACAAAACCAAGGTAATATTCCTTAATGATCTGCGAAGTGCTAAGCCCGGTTTTTACAAATTCATCGGTCTTCTCACTGCTATCCACCGCAACGGCGATCGCCGTAAATAATAACAGGCAAAAGAAAAAAGTAACCAGGAATTTCTTCAATATGTACCAATCCAGTTTCATCATGCCGTTGCGAAGTAACAAAATTCAGGCGGAATGAAATGTGAAAGATAAACCGGATGAACAAAACTTGCTTGCGATTTACAAACGAGTTTGCAGTTGAACGGAAATCTCCTTTTTCCAGCCGGTAAAATCACCGGCAATAATATGTTGCCTGGCTTCCCCCACCAGCCAAAGATAAAACGCCAGGTTATGAATACTGGCAATGGAAAGACCGAGTATTTCTTTTGATTTCATCAGGTGCCGCAAATAAGCTTTGCTATAATAATTACTCACTTCACAGTCAATACCGTCATCCAGCGGGGAAAAATCATGCTCCCATTTTTTGTTATCGATATTGATCACCCCTTTCGTGGTAAACAACATGGCATTTCTTCCGTTTCGGGTGGGCATCACGCAATCAAACATATCAATTCCCATCCCGATACACTCCAGGATATTCCAGGGAGTGCCCACTCCCATCAGGTAGCGGGGCTTATCGGCAGGTAAATGATCACAACACCAGTCACATATTTCATACATCACCGGTTCAGGTTCGCCCACACTTAAACCACCAATGGCATTCCCGGTAGCATTTTTGGAGGCGATGTATTCACAGGATTGCCGGCGCAGGTCTTTATACGTACCTCCCTGTACGATTGGGAAAAGATTTTGCGTGTACCCGTATTTGTCTTTTGTAGAATTAAATTGCGAGAAGCAACGGTCCAGCCAGCGGTGTGTCATCTCCATCGACTTCTTTGCATAAGTATATTCACTGCCACCGGGAGGGCACTCATCAAAAGCCATGATGATATCGCCACCAATGCTGCGCTGTATATCCATTACCTTCTCAGGAGTAAAAAGGTGCTTTGATCCGTCAATATGTGATTGGAAGGTCACCCCTTCTTCTTTGATCTTTCTTGTCCCCGCCAGCGAAAAGACCTGGTAGCCGCCGCTATCCGTCAGAATAGGTTTGGGCCAGCCGTTGAAACGGTGCAGTCCACCTGCTTTTTCCAATACTTCCAATCCGGGCCGGAGGTATAAATGATAGGTA
>CALRSN020000102.1:0-7212 GCA_943370865.1 Bordetella parapertussis | reverse complement strand
AAAACCGGGTGAAACGGTACAGCCCACTAAAGCAAACGAACCACCGGCCTGCAAGCGGGAGCCAAACCAACTGCCGGCTTTGATCACCGTAAAAGGAAGAAAGCCGTTGCTAATATCTTTTCCCAGTTGATGTTCGGTAAGTCCGTTCTCATTCAATTCATAAATGAGTAGCGGGTCGCCATCATAAAAATGCCAGAGTTCATCGGAAGCGATGCGGTGAAAGGCAGAGAATTCATTTTGCTGTAACAGAAAGTAGATATGTGAGCAAACGGGCCGGTCGCCATGAAAACTTGGCGGAAGAGTTTCCTTTTTTAATTGCAGCCCCGCTTCATATACACGGCCATACCAGCCACCTTCAATATGTTGTTGCAATTGTAAACGACTGATCCAGTCTGCTGCCGTATAGTGAGCTGCCATTATTTTGTTTCAATATATACTTTGCGGCCGTTCACCACAGAGAGGGAATCCCTGACACGGGCGGTATCTTTCACCAGTGTGGGTAAAACAAGATAGAGTTTGAACACAACCGAATCCTTTGTTTCCATGTTCACATTCCATTCGTAGGTCTTTAGTTTGTTGTAGCGTTCAAAAGCTCTTTTGCGGTTAGCCGTTTCCAACACGTATTTGTATTTTCCGGCAGGCAGTGCAGTCGTTGTAACCGGCGGCGGTTCCTGTACGGGTGCCTGGCTTGTTTGTACCGGTATGCTATCTGCGGGAACAATAGTTGTTTCCGGTACGATAACAGTTTGCGGTGAATTGGTATCTGCTGCTGAAGCAGCCACTGTCGTGTTTTTATCAGCAAAACGTTTGGAGATGGTATAGCCACCCCACACAGCGAGCCCCACACCAGCTACAATCAAAAAGGCCAGCACCGGTTTTCTCCATTTGGCGGGAGCCGGCCTAGGTGCGATCATCGGGTTATAATTATTGAACGACTCTTCATTCGCCGCTGTCGGTGCATTGGTTTTTTCTTTGGCGGGGAGGTCTTTCAATTTTTCGGTAAGCAGGGTACCGGGTGTAAATTCATATTGCCCGGACCTGATCTTTACAATACTGCCAATGCCTTCCAGCATAAAAGGTTTACCGATATTCAGGAATTGCTGGGCCAGTTCCAGGAAGGAATCCAGGTCGGCAGCTGCCAGGGCTTTCATTTTACCCGACTGGGCTGAGATATAACTGATGAGTTCGGTTGATTCTTTGGTGGCGGGGTTGCTTTCAAACGTAATCCCCTCCGCAACAGCCGGTTTTTGTTGTTTACCCGGTTCCGGGTCAATATTGACAGCAGGATCGAGCAAAAAACTGCCAATTCCGCGAAGGTCGAGTCTTTTGGTACTGTATAAGTACTGGGCTAGTAATGGTGCTAGTTTCAAGTCATGGATATTAGATGACTAAGATATACAATTTGCTCCGCTGAAGCAAGCGATGTATTGCCGGGGAGGTTAATTTTGCAGCCATTATGCTGAACCCCGAAGAACAAGGATTTGTAGAACACTGGAGGGCCAACCGGCTGCGGCGGAAAAAGGTCTTTAAACAACTGGCACTGGGGCTCCCGTTGGGAGTTATCCTGGCGGTGGGTATATTTGCCAACTTTTTTTCCGGCTGGTATAAAAAAGCGGAGATGGTACGCAATAATGAAATTGCCCGGCACCAGTCTTCGCTGTTATTAGTGCTGCTGGTGGCCGTATTACTGATAGTTGTTTTTATTGTCATATTCAGTGTTCGTCACAAATGGGATATTAATGAACAGCGGTACCGGGAGCTGCTCAGCAGGGAAGGAATACCGGAGTAAGTTTTTATAAACTGTGCAGCGCTTCGGCCTTGCCAGTTGTCATAGCAAACAATCAACCTCTATTTTAAGTAAAACGTACATGAAAAAAATTCTGCTTCTTCTGAGTCTTTCCGTAACCGTCATTAGTTTTCAGGGTTGTATCAAAGGTGCGGTCAGTGCTCCCTGTACGGACAAAACCCCGGCGAGTGAACTGGCTGTGATGCAGGCCTATGCCAGTACCAATGGTTATTCCATGACGGCCCATCCGAGCGGTATGCTTTACCAGGTAGTGAATGCCGGCAGCGGTGCCATTCCCCTCAGCACATCCAAAATTTATGTGAAGTATACCGGCAGGCTGGTGTCCACCAATGCCATTTTTGACCAGAAAACCAATCCTGCTGAGACAGGTTATACTGTCAGCCAGCTGATACCGGCCTGGCAACTGGGTATGGAACTGATCGCTAAAGGCGGAACGATCCGCCTGATTGTCCCTTCTTCACTGGCTTACGGATGCAGCGGCGTTGGGGTGATACCCGGCAATGCCGTTCTATTTTTTGAGATCGAACTGGTCGATATCCAGTAATCTATACAGCTGATACTATCTGCTTGCTTTAGGCCCCGGTTTTTACTGACTGGGGTTTTTTATTGTATGGCAACGCAGCTTTAGCGGTGCAGTAATTGTATTTTTGAACAAACATTATCACTTGTCATACGAAGCCATTTCTGTGTTTGATATGCTGAAGATTGGGGTGGGCCCTTCCAGTTCGCATACATTAGGTCCGTGGCGGGCGGCACAACGGTTCCTGCAATCCATTTCCACCGGTAATAATTTATATAATGTTGCTGCTGTCCGGGTGCTGTTGTATGGTTCTTTGGCCAAAACAGGTCATGGGCACGGGACGGATATCGCCGTGCAGTTAGGATTAAGCGGTGATGATCCTGTTACGTTTGAAGTGGAAAATATTCATGCCAAGATCAGTGATATCAATAACATGAAAAAGATAGTGTTGTCGGGTTTGCATGAAGTGGAATTTAACCCGGCAGAAGATATTGAGTTCTTATTTACGGAAACGCTGCCCTATCATCCGAATGCATTGACTTTTTTAGCCACGATGAAGAATGGGGATTCTATTGCGGAAACCTATTATTCCGTCGGTGGCGGTTTTGTGGTGAAAGAAGGAGAAGATTCATCGGCCGGTCAGCAACTGCAATTGCCTTTTCCCATCAATACGGCGGATGATCTGTTACACTGGTGTATCAAGACCGGTTTGGCAATTCATGATGTAGTACTGGAAAATGAAAATGCTTGGCGGCCTGAAGCGACCACCCGGGAAGGTGTACTCAAGATCTGGAAGGTGATGAAGGAATGTATTTACCGGGGCTGTCATTCCGAAGGAATGTTGCCCGGTGGCTTGCAGGTAAAAAGAAGGGCTGCTGCACTGAATAAAAAATTGATCAATAACCTTTCTTATAACGATGCGGACAGCTGGATACTGGCTATCCGGCAGGGTGGGAATAATTTTAAATATATACTCGATTGGGTCAGTTGTTTCGCCTTAGCGGTCAATGAGGAGAATGCATCTTTCGGAAGGGTGGTCACTGCACCAACCAATGGCGCCGCGGGTGTTATTCCGGCCGTGTTACAATATTATGTGGTGTTCTGCGATGGAAATATTGAAGAGAAGATCACTAATTTTTTACTGACGGCCTCTGAGATCGGGAGCATCTTTAAAAAGGGAGCTACCATATCTGCTGCTATGGGCGGTTGCCAGGCAGAGATCGGTGTATCATCCGCCATGGCAGCGGCGGCATTAACGGAATGTATGGGAGGCACCCAACGCCAGTCCATGATGGCAGCAGAAATTGCGATGGAGCATCACCTGGGACTGACCTGTGATCCGATTGGCGGCCTGGTGCAGGTGCCCTGTATTGAAAGAAATACGATGGGAGCCATCAAAGCGATCACCGCTTCGCAGTTGGCGTTGCAAAGTTCTCCTGATTATGCTAAGGTATCGCTGGACAGTGTGATCAAAACCATGTGGGATACAGCACTTGATATGAACAGCAAGTATAAGGAAACAGCAGATGGAGGATTGGCGGTGAATGTCCCGCTGAGTTTGCCGGAGTGTTGAGGCAAGAATGTATAAGAAATAAGAATTACAAGTAAACTGGTCGTTCTTTTTTTTCTGATACTTTTTCGCTACTCATCTGACCTTCTTTTGTAAAGAAAATTTTCCAAATGGTAGTGTCTCTTTTCGGCCTATCAAAATTCTTCATTGTTTTTAAGTCTAAAAAAGATGTGATCGCTGATGTTTGCAATAAAGTATCTCTGGATATAAATGAACCATAGCCCTCATATTTAGACCCGCCCTCTCCATTAGCTCCTGCAATTCGCAGTGTTGATATTATGTGATCTTCTTTATCAGCAACTAAATAATATAATCCCATTCCACGGTATTCATCCCACGTTAGTATGGTAAATTCAATGAAAGAAGTATCTCTTTCCTGCCAGGAGTATAAATAGGTTTCCTGCTCATTCAATAATGAATCTAGCTCTTGATTTTTTAGCAGGGGGTAATCTTTATAATTCCTTTTTAGTAAACTATCAATTGAGAAAGTTTGAATGTTCTTATACTTGAATTTTTCTTTTAGACCAAGCCAGTAAGGCTCTTTATCGTTGCTCTTGCAAGAAAGAAGAATAAGACACATTAAAATGACATAGTATGATCTCATGAAATGGAATCTGGCTGAATTTGAACATTGTAAATTAGTGGGACTGTTAATTCAACTCCGCATTTACCTCCTTTATATCAATCACACTGTAATCATTGATCACATTATACAGCGTTCCTCTTTCCACCGGTTTGCGTTTGGCCTGTTTGATGAGTGTTACCAGTTCAGCGGTATTCATCGAAGGGTTTTGTTCTTCGGAACCGGCCATGCTGTAGATCTTCGTAGTATCATCAATAGTGCCGTCAATATCATCCACGCCGAAAGAAAGAGTGAGTTGTGCATTTTGTCTTCCCAGCATCGGCCAGTAAGCTTTCAGGTGCGGGAAATTATCTAAATAGATACGGGCAATAGCATACATTTTCATGTCTTCCACCACAGAACTTTCCGGCACATAACTCATATCATTATCCTTGTTGCGGAATTTCAGCGGGATGAAGGTGTTGAATCCTTTGGTGCGGTCCTGTAATTCCCGCAGCCTTCTCATATGATCTACCCGGTGTTCCATTTTCTCAATATGGCCGTAGAGCATGGTGGCATTCGAATGCAAACCTAATCTATGCGCTGCTTCATGAATAGCCAGCCAGCCATCGGCATCCACTTTATCGGCACATATCTTTTCTCTTATTTCCGGGTGAAAAATTTCGGCACCGCCACCTGGTATACTGTCCAACCCGGCTTCGATCAAAAATTTTAACCCTTCTTCGGCTGTCATCTTTGCCTTGCGGAACATATAATCATATTCAACGGCAGTAAAGGCTTTGATATGCAGGTCGGGCCGATGTGCTTTGATGGCTTTTAACAGATCGGCAAAAAATTGCAGGTCCATTTTCGGATGCACGCCGCCAACGATATGCACTTCGGTGACCGGTTTACCATCGTATTTCTTCACCATGTGCAGCATCTGGTCGATGCTGAGTTCCCAGCCTTCTTCTCTCTTTGCATAGAGCTTGCTGTACGAACAGAAATTGCAACTGAACACACAGACATTGGTGGGTTCAATATGAAAATTGCGGTTGAAATAGGTAATGTCTCCATGCAGTTTTTCCCGGATGCTGTTGGCCAGTGCACCGACAAAACCAAGACTGGCTTTTTCAAAAAGTAACAACGCATCCTGGTCAGTGATCCGTTGCCCGGCTTTTACTTTATCGGCAATAAGTTGGAGATCGGCGGAGGTATCGGTAGTAGTGATCATAAGTCAGCAACAATTAACTGGGAGCAAAGTTACGACTCCGGGGTAAAACAATTGAAATAGTAAGTTTCAGTACAAAGGGTTGCATAAAGATTCAACCTGGTTGAATGCCTTTGTGTCTTCCTGCCGTTGCGTTTCAAACCTCTAAAATCCTTATCTTCCCCGTTGATTACAAATCCAAAAACTGCGATATGAATTTAAAGTACAGGCTCACCGGTTTAAGCTTTTTACAATTCTTCGTTTGGGGTATCTGGCTTATTTCTCTCGGAGGCTATATGTTTGCCAATTTTAATAATCCGGTTGACCCGGAATTGGGTTCAAAAGTGGGGAATACCTATGGAACGATGGGTTGGGCTTCTTTGTTCATGCCGGCGCTGATGGGTATCCTGGCGGATAAATATATCCGGGCCGAGATCGTATTGGGCATTTGTCATATCATCGGCGGCGCAGGGTTGTATTATGCCAGTTCTGTAACCAATGCAGCCGATATGTACTGGGCTATCTTCTTTGTAAGTTGTTTTTATATGCCCACTATCGGGCTGAGTAATACGGTTTCATATTCTTTGTTAAGCAAGAGCAACCTGGATGTACAAAAATCATTTGCGCCTATCCGTGTATGGGGAACCGTTGGTTTCATTGTAGCCGAATGGGCCGTTGACCTGCTGGGCTGGACACAGAACAATAACCAGTTCTATTTTGCAGCGGTGGCAGGTGTTTGTACCGGCTTGTATTGTTTTACGCTGCCAAGAGTAGAAGTAAGTTCATCCACAGAAAAAAAATCATTTGCCACCCGTCTCGGGCTGGATGCTTTCCAGTTATTCAAAAGCCCGATGATGGCGAAGTTCTTTTTATTCGCCATGTTCCTAGGTGCTGCTTTACAGATCACCAATATGTTTGGCAATCCTTTCCTGGGCGACTTTGGAAAAGTGCCGGAATACGCTGATAGTTTTGCAGTAAAGCACAGTAATATATTGATATCACTCTCGCAGATATCAGAAACCTTATTCATCCTGGCGATCCCTTTCTTCCTGAAACGTTTTGGCATCAAGCAGGTGATGCTGATCAGTATGATCGCCTGGGTACTTCGTTTTGGTTTGTTTGGCGTGGGTAATCCCGGTTCAGGATTATCGTTGCTCATTCTTTCGATGATCGTTTATGGAATGGCTTTCGACTTCTTTAATATCTCGGGCTCTTTGTTCGTGGACCGTGAAGCGAAACCCGGTATCCGGGCCAGTGCACAGGGTTTATTCATGTTAATGACCAACGGGCTGGGTGCTATCCTCGGAGGTATCTTCGCCGGCCGGATCGTTGATCATTTTACGGATGCTGCCGGCAGCAAAGACTGGCCGAATATCTGGTTCAGTTTTGCCGGGTATGCCCTGGTGATCGCTGTGTTGTTCCTGCTGGTGTTCAAATACAAACACAATCCCAAAGAAATGGCAACTGTGACACATTAATAAAAGCATCTGTTATACTAGCAGAACCAAATAAAAAAACCCATTCGTAAGAATGGGTTTTCAAT
>CALRSN020000101.1:0-7234 GCA_943370865.1 Bordetella parapertussis | reverse complement strand
GGAGGAAACAAGTGGTTTATACGTAAGTAAAATACTCTTCCGGGCCCAGGCAAGCATAAAAAAAGGCGATCAACAGATCGCCTTTTTAATTATAATGTAAATATTCTTAAGCTTTATAAGAAGGAATTAATCCATTGGCCAACTCCACCATCTTCTTAATACCATCTTCGGGTAAATTACCCTTTTTGAATTCAGCCATTACATCGGGCAGTTTACTTTCCATTTCCATTAAGAAATGCTCTTCAAATTCTTTTACCCTTCTTACAGCCACATCTTTCAGCAAACCATTGGTACCAAGGTAAATGATCGCTACCTGCTTCTCCACCGCAAAAGGAGAGTATTGTGGTTGTTTCAGCACTTCCACGTTACGGGCACCTTTGTCAATTACGTTCTTGGTAGCAGCATCCAGGTCACCACCAAATTTGGAGAAAGCTTCCAGCTCACGATATAAAGCCTGGTCCAGTTTCAGTGTACCCGCAACCTTCTTCATGGATTTGATCTGCGCATTACCACCCACACGGCTTACGGAGATACCAACGTTGATCGCCGGGCGGATACCAGATAAGAATAAGTTTGTTTCGAGGAATATCTGTCCGTCAGTAATAGAAATTACGTTCGTTGGGATATAGGCAGATACGTCACCCGCCTGCGTTTCAATAATGGGCAATGCAGTTAATGACCCTCCCCCTTTTATCAGGTGGCGGATACTGTCCGGTACATCATTCATGTTCTTTGCTACCCCATCATCACTAATCACTTTCGCAGCTCTTTCCAGCAAACGGCTATGCAGGTAGAATACATCACCCGGATAAGCTTCACGACCCGGAGGGCGACGCAACAGCAAGGATACCTCACGGTAAGCCACAGCTTGTTTAGAAAGATCGTCATAGATGATCAGCGCAGGACGTCCGGTATCACGGAAGAACTCACCAATCGCTGCACCGGCAAAAGGAGCATAGAATTGTAATGGAGCCGGATCAGATGCAGAAGCCGCAACAATAGTTGTGTATTCCATCGCACCATTGTCCTGTAATGTTTTCATTACACCGGCAATAGTAGACGCTTTCTGACCGATCGCCACATATATACAATAAACAGTTTTACCTGCTTTGAAAAATTCTTTCTGGTTGATGATCGTATCCACAGCAATGGCTGTTTTACCAGTCTGGCGGTCACCGATGATCAGCTCCCGCTGTCCACGACCGATGGGGATCATCGCATCAATTGCTTTGATACCGGTTTGCAACGGTTCCTTTACTGGTTCACGGAAGATAACCCCTGGTGCTTTACGCTCCAATGGCATTTCATACAGTTCGCCGGTAATAGGTCCTTTACCATCAATTGGCTGACCCAGGGTATTCACCACACGTCCCACCATACCTTCTCCTACTTTAATAGAAGCGATCTGTCCGGTACGTTTTACTTTAGCGCCTTCTTTAATGGCACCGCTTTCACCCATCAATACCACACCCACATTGTCTTCCTCCAGGTTCAAAGCGATGGCACGAACACCATTTTCAAATTCAACGAGTTCACCATACCGAACATTGCCCAACCCGTAAACACGGGCAATACCATCACCCACCTGCAATACGGTACCTACTTCTTCAAGGTCCGCAGCGGCGTTGAAGTTGCTCAACTGCTGGCGCAGTATCGCACTTATCTCATCGGGTTTAATCTCTGCCATATATTTCTGTTTATCTTTTTTAAAAATTATCTGAGCTTATAAATGAAATCATTATTCTTGAACTGTTTCGCAATAGCTCTCAGGTCATAGGCCACACTGGCATCTACCAATTTGTCTCCTACCTGCAATACAAAACCACCAATCAGGTCTGCATCTACCTTTTCTTCAAGTTCAATATTTTGGAAACCGGCAGTCTTCTTCACCTGCTCAACAATCGCACTTCTCATCGCATCACTAACGGGGTGAGCAGTGGTCAGTTGTATGGTATGAATATTCTTGTGCTCATTATAAGCAGTGATGAACGCAGTTATAATTTCAGGCAGGTTGCTTTCCCTTCCCTTAGTGATCAGCAATGTCGTAAAAGCAGTGGTTAGTTCGCCGATTTGGCCGGTAGTTACTGCGTCAACGATCTTCTTTTTTGTATCCGCCTTGATCACGGGGCTGCGCAGCAGGTTCACAAAATCACGGTTGCTTTTGCAGACGGCCTTCAGCCATTGCATATCAGCAAATACATTCTCCAACTGGCCTCTTTCAATAGCGAGGTCAATCAGTGATTTGGCGTATCTCGATGCTAAACGTGGATTAGGCATTCTCTAGCTTTTCTTAATTTAATTTTACTTCGTCAACCAGGCCTTTGATATGAGCTTCCTGGGCATCTTTATTTCCCAGTTCTCTTCTCAATACTTTTTCACTCACTTCGATCACCAGTTTACCTACCTGGTTCTTTACTTCCGTAAGCGCCGCCATCTTCTGTGCGTTGATAGCGATCTGCGCTTCGGTTACGATCTTATTCGCTTCCGTTTTAGCCTGCTCTTTTGCTTCGTTAATGATCCTGTCTTTCGTTTCCCTGGCTTCTTTCAGCAACTGAGATCTTTCTTCACGGGCTTTGGCCAGCAGGGCTTCATTTTCACTTTGCAACTGGGCCATTTCAGCCTTCACTCTTTCAGCAGTGGCTAATGATTCGGTAATACTATTTTCTCTTTCACGCAGTCCTTTCACAATAGCCGGCCAGGCAAATTTTGCCAGGATAAAAAACACGATCAGGAAAGCCAGTAAGGTCCAGACGAGTAAGCCAATTTCGGGAGTAAGAAGTTTCATTGTCTATATAAATTTCTTGTTTCAGTTTTTAAATACTGCATCCTCCGCCCTGTGCATTGGATGCAGTAATTTTTTGTTGCGGGTATTAATTATAATACCATTGCAAGGAAGCCAACGATGATCGCAAACAGGGCAGCTCCTTCAACCAGGGCCGCAGTCAGGATCATGTTTGCACGGATGTCGTTAGAGGCTTCTGGTTGACGGGCAATCGCTTCAACAGCGCCTTTACCGATCTGACCGATACCAATACCGGCACCGATTGCAGCAAGACCTGCTCCGATTGCACCACCTGCATTAGCATTGGCAACCTCGCTCAACATTACATTCAATAAGTCCATGTTATTATTATTGATTATTAAAAAATACGTTTTTAATGATGGGCTACTGCCTCTTCATGATGATGCTCTCCTTCAAAGGCCTGCCCGATAAATACTGCTGTCAGCATGGTGAAAATAAATGCCTGCAGAAATGCAACCAATACCTCAATCATATATATAAAGACAGTAAATGCAATTGAGAGTGGTGAAGCTCCCCATCCAGCAATCGGGCTTAACTCACCGAATATGAATATGAGGGAAATCAGACAGATAATAATAATGTGTCCGGCCACCATGTTGGCAAAAAGACGAATGATCAAAGCAAAGGGCTTGATAAATACGCTTAAAAACTCTACAGGAACCAAGATGAATTTTACGCCCAGCGGCACTCCCGGTGGATTGAAAATATGGCCCCAGTAATGCTTATTGGTACTAGCCAGTATAACAATGAAAGAAATAACACCCAATACCGCTGTAAAAGCAATATTGCCGGTTACGTTCGCCGATCCGGGAATCAGGCCAAAGATGTTATTAATGAGAATGAAAAAGAAAACTGTCAGCAAGTAGGGAAGGTACCTGTCGGCCTTATGCCCTAGATTAGGTTTTGCCACTTCATCACGGACAAAAGTGATCACCGGTTCAATGAGGCTCTGGGAACCTTTGGGTGCCGAAGTAACACCCACCCCGGTTTTATATCTTTTCGCTATCCGCAGCATGATCCATACAAAAATGACCAGTGCCAGGAGCATTTGCACCACGTTACGGGTCAATGAAAAATCATACACTTTCACAGAGTGGTCTATATTACCATTGGCATCTACTGCCAGGATATCTTCTTCATGAAATTTTTTAGGGTCGAGGCCGTATTTCTCCATGTTATGCTTGGTCAGGATCACATAACCCTCATGCGCCTCCTCTCCATGATGAAAGCTGGAGGACATGAAAGTACTAAGGCCTTTTTGCGGAGGATAGAGGATAACAGGCAGTGGAACCGAAACACCAAAAAAGTGAAATTCATGGCCGTTCAGGACGTGGCCAAAGATGACTTCTGACGCATTAAATTTTTCCGCTTTATCACCCTCACCATGGCCTCCGTCGCCTGCAAAAGATGGCAGGGAAATAATTGATAAAAATATGCTGAAAGCCGCTACAGTAAAGGATTTTATTAGCCTGTGACTCATACCCATCCTGAAATTTGCCGCAAAGATAAGGGGGTGACCATGAAAAACCTTGAATTAAGCAAAAAATGACCACCAGTTACAAAAGCATTTTTGGGGTTGACCTATTGCTGTAAACATTATTGAATATTTTAAACAGTTTAGTCATGAAAAACACCCTTTTGCTCCCTGCTTTGGCTGCTTGCCTGCTTTTTGCTTCCTGCCAGAAACCATCACTAAGTCCCAATGCCGACAACAGCACTATTGCCGGTCGTCGCGGTGCTGATGATGCACCCGTTCCGCCCCCATCTAACTTACCGGCCGCTGTCCAGGCTTCCTTTGCTGCCCGCTACCCCACTGCCACCCGCATGGAATGGCAGGCCGAAGACGGAAATACCTGGAAAGTGAAGTTCTTTGTTGGGACGGTTCGCTGGAAGGCTTTTTTCCGGGCTGATGGAACATTCATTTCTGCCAGCCTTGCTTAAAAAGTGCAACTCTTTTATTTGCGCATTTGATCTCGTGTTCAAAACCGTTCCTTTCTAGGAGTGGTTTTTTTTATTTTGTAACCGGGCGGTGCTTTTCAAACTGCATTTCATGTAAACGGGCATAAAAGCCCCCGTTCGACAGCAACTCTTCGTGGGTGCCAGCTTCTTTTATTTCCCCTTTATCCAGCACGATGATCTTATCCGCTTTGCGGATAGTGGAAAGGCGGTGGGCTATCACGATAGAAGTTCTTCCCCTGATCAGCTTGTCAATAGCCTGCTGTATCAGCATTTCACTTTCCGTGTCCACGGAAGAGGTCGCTTCATCCAGGATGAGAATGGAGGGGTTGTATAACATAGCCCGGATGAATGACAATAACTGTCGTTGTCCTAATGATAATGTCGCCCCTCTCTCCATCACATTATAATCATAGCCGCCCGGCAACTGCATAATAAAATCATGCATATCGATCAGTCGGGCCGCTTCGATCACTTTTTCTCTTGTTATCTCCGGGTTACGCAATGTGATATTATCCATCACCGAACCGGAGAACAGGAAAACATCCTGCAGCACAACACCTACATTCTTTCTCAGTATATCAAGGTCATAATCTTCAATATTCACATCATCAATATGAATGGTGCCTTTCTGAATATGGTATAACCTGTTCAGTAAACTGATGATAGTGGTTTTGCCACTACCGGTATGTCCCACAATAGCTACTGTTTCGCCGGGTTTCACCGAAAAACTTACGTCTTTCAAAACATAGTTCTCCTGAGTATAAGCAAACCATACTTTATCAAAATCAATCTTCCCATTTAATTGCCCGGCTGGTTTGTAAGCACTCTCATGAGATTCAGGTATAAAATCATCATTGTCCAGTACTTTAAAAACCCGTTCACTGGCAATGATGCCCATTTGCAATACATTGAATTTATCAGCGATCACCCGTAAGGGGCGAAACAATAAATTGAGACAAAGAATAAAAGAGATGACTGTTCCTTGTTGACTCTGCTGTAATTGCAGTGCTTCTTTAGAGGTCCACCATACAATAAGACCGATTGATAAAGCCAGCACAATTTCCACTACAGGAAAAAAAACTGAATACGCAAAAATGGCTTTGACATTCGCATTCCTGTGTTCCTTATTGATAGCATTGAATTTTTTGTACTCTCTTTCTTCGGATGCAAAGGCCTGTACCACCGACATGCCTGTTAGATGCTCCTGCACAAATGCATTCAGGTGAGCCACTGCATTTCGTACCCGGAAGAATGATTTATTAATGCTCTCTTTAAAATAATAAGTGGCAATAATGATGATGGGGAAAGGGATCAATGCGATCAGCGTTAATTGCCAGTCGGCGATGAACATATAGGTCAGCACACAAACAATGGAAAGCATATCAGCCAGTATCGGCACCAGGCCATCTGCAAAAATATCATTGATGGATTCGATATCATTGATCGTTCGGGTTGTTAAAGTGCCGATCGGTGTCTTATCAAATTGAGAAAGATTTAATCCCAGTATTTTTTTATACACGGCCACCCGCATATCTCTTACTACGGATTGCCCCAGCCAGGCAGTAGTAAACGTAAAAAGAAAACGAAATACTGTTTCCACCAGTATCAACCCCACCTGGATGATGGTAATTGTAATCACCATACTAGTGACAGAGTTCGCTATATAATCATTCACCGTCCGTTGAATAAGCAAAGGTCGTAACGGTGTGATGAGTGCGAGCAGGATGGCCAGCACCACCGACCAGTAGAATTTCTTCTTGTAGGGGGCGGCATACCGAAAAACCCTTTTCAGCTGGGCAATATCAAAAAACCGTTTTTTGGAGTCTGGCAACGATAAACAATTAAATAGAACCGCAAATTTAGACAGAAGCCAACAGAAAGATTTGCCGTTTATTGATTTTCGGCTTCCTCTCCCATTGCCTTTTTATAGGCTTTGATAAATAAAGCCCCGAGATTTTTATACGGCGGAATATAATCTTCAAATCCTTCCACTTTCACCATCTTCTCCAGTTCTTTCCAGAAAGGTATCCAGTCGATATTATTACCATTCCTTATTTTCTCCGTTAGCAGCTGGAAAAAAGGCTTGTTTACCGCTGTTTTACCAATTTGTTTGGAAGCGATGATATGTGCATCTGATGCTTTTTCCAATACATCATGGATCAGGTGGTAACCGCCACAGGAACCCATGAAAACGATCTTGGAAGTCGGGAACATTTGCTCAATGGTTGAGTTAGCATAATAACTATGCCCCCGGTGAATAGTGATCGTGGGATAGAGTTTATTCTTCTCCAGGTATTCTCCCAATGACCGCTGTGCTTTTTCATCCTCACCACCTTCTTCCGGTAATGCTTTATTGGCATAGATGGTCACCGGTTTTCCTTTAGCTGAAGAGATTGCCACCCATTTATCGGTGGATGTGATCTTCCAGTTAGCGTTGCTGAACATACCCACAAAGCCTTTGAAAATGCCCTG
>CALRSN020000100.1:0-7248 GCA_943370865.1 Bordetella parapertussis | reverse complement strand
TCAAAAACAGCAGCAGAAATAGCTTACGCATCATGATTGATTTTAGACTATAAATGTAATGGAAACAAGCCAAAAGAACTTGCCGTACAAATAAAAAGACGGAACACACAAAGGTGGTTCCGTCCTATAGAAAGTTAGGTCACTTTACTTTGTTTCAGCCATATCAGGAATTGCTTCTACTTTGTATTCCCCGGCATCCAGTTTTTTCTTGGTTTCGGAAAATGCTTTCAGTGTCAGTTCAATATCCTCGTCATTATGAATGGCAGAAGGAATGAGGCGGTAAATGATATGCCCCTTTGGAATAACAGGGTACACTACGATAGAAGCGAAGATGCCATAATTCTCTCTCAGGTCCATCACCATTGCTGTTGCCTCAGGCACATCACCTTTCATATACACTGGTGTAACTACTGAATCAGTATTGCCAATATCAAATCCTCTTTCTTTTAAACCGTTCTGCAATTTTGTAGCATTGCTCCAGAGATTGGCTTTTAGCTCAGGATGATTACGCAGCAGTTCCAGCCGTTTCAGGTTACCCACCACTAATGGCATCGGTAAGCTCTTGGCGAATATTTGTGAACGGATATTATACCGGATAAAATCAATGATCTTTTTATCACCGGCTACGAAGGCACCGATAGAAGCCATTGATTTGGCAAACGTGGAGAAATAAAGATCAATTTTATCCTGTACGCCTTGCTCTTCACCGGCACCGGCACCTGTTTTTCCCAATGTTCCAAAACCATGTGCATCATCCACTAATAAACGGAACTGGTATTTATCTTTTAACGCTGCGATCTCTTTTAATTTACCCTGGTCACCAGCCATACCAAACACACCTTCCGTGATCACCAGTATACCGCCGGCTTTTTGTTTTTCTATTAACGCAGTTGCTCTTTGTAATTGTTTTTCGCAATCTTCCACATCATTATGCTTGAATACATACCGGTGACCGGGATGTAACCGAACACCATCAATGATACAGGCATGGCTTTCGGCATCATATACGATCACGTCATGACGGCTGCATAATACATCTATGATGCTGACCATTCCCTGGTAGCCATAGTTCAGCAGGGCCGCATCTTCTTTTTGTTCAAACGCCGCTAATTCGGCTTCTAATTGTTCATGCAGGTTACTGTTACCACTCATCATCCGGGCACCCATCGGGTAAGCCAGGCCATAATCGGCGGCACCTTGTGTATCTGCTTTTCGCACTTCAGGATGGTTAGCCAAACCAAGATAATTGTTCAGGCTCCATACGATCATGTCTTTACCACGGAATTTCATGCGGCTGCTGATATCACCTTCCAGTTTTGGGAAAGCAAAATAGCCATGAGCCCTTTCACGGTGCTGGCCAAGCGGGCCGGCATTCTTCAATAAACGTTCAAAAATATCTGCCATATTATTTGTTTGTTACCTGTGAATAAACTGGCGCAAAGGTAAGGTTTTCAGCGTTTTGGAGAGCATGAACTTTAATAACCTTAGTAGTTTGGGAATGAGAGATTTAGCGAATTGCTTCCTGGTTATATACCTGCTGGTGGGTATTGTTATGGTCTCGCTATTCGCTATGTTTACACGAATAAAAACTTCACAATGAAAAAATCCGGACTACTCCTGGTTGCCTTACTGGCGACTGTACTTACCAACTTTATTATTGCTCAAAAAACGCCTGTTAAAGTTATCACTTTGAAAATGCCTGGCGAAGATGGCAGTAATGCCGGTGCCGTGGTATGGCACCCCACACTAAAAAGATATTATACTTCCATGATCGGGAATGCCAGTTACCCGATGGCAATGTTTGATGCCAAAGGAAAACAGATCGGCGAAGAAACAGAAGCGGGTCATGACCTGCGGGGTATGTGGTTTAACCCGGCTACAAAAAATATTGAATTCAATTGTTACGATGAAGGTGGTATTGGTCACCTGGTGATAAATAAGGACGGGACGATTTCGGAGGCATTGATCGATGTGGAAGGTATGAACCAGCCCACGGCACAGGCACTAGGAGTGTATTATAAAAATGGCAACAGGATTTTATATCTCAATGAGCTGATGGAAGCAGTGTTGTATGATAGTAAAACAGGAGAGTCAGTGAAGACAGTTGTAAAGATTTTCCTGGGATGTAAAACCAAAGAGGAAGCGGATGCGCAAACTGAAGATGATATACTAGATGAGGCGGAACTACGGAATGTGACCACGGTGCAATATACAGGAATAGCAAAGCAGGAACTGGCTATCCTGAATGTGGAAGAACATAAAATAGAACTCTATGATCAGAAAACAGGGTTAATAACCCGGGAGATCAAGTTGCGGGATGAAGTTTCATTGCAGCTGAACTTCAACTTTTGTTATAATAATGGCATCTGGTGGTTCTTTAATAAGGACGCCACGGAGTGGGTTGGCTATAAATAATTATACCAATTGAAAAATTCTTAACCCTGGATAAACGCCGTTTTATTCAGGGTTCTTTTTTGGGATAAAAAAATCCCGTCTGCTTTCGCAAACGGGATATGTATAAGCAATTGGTTTTGCAGTAACGATTACGGGAAGATACCCAGTTCAGCATAGCTGGTACCCACCTTATTGATCGCAACGACATAAGCTGCGGTACGCATGTCCGGTATCTCGGGATTTGCTTTCCACGCATTCATGATCTCGTGTGTGGCAGAGATCATGGTTTCTTCCAGCCCGCTGTAAACCAGGTCCACTTCATCAGCTCCGTGTACGATATACTCTTTATCTTTTTCGCTCATCTTTTTACCTGACAGTGATTCCATCTGGTTAACGATCTGGGTATTCATGTTCTCATTGAAACGTTTTTCCATTCTTCCGTAACGGACATGGCTAAGGTTTTTCAACCATTCAAAATAAGAAACAGTAACACCACCTGCGTTCAGGTACATATCCGGAACCACGATAATTCCTTTTTTAGCAAACACATCATCTGCATCGGGAGTCAACGGGCCATTGGCGGCTTCACCGATTAGTTTGGCTTTAACCCTGGGAGCATTCTCCCCATCAATTACATTTTCTAAAGCGGCAGGAATAAGAATATCACATTCCATTTCCAGTGCATCCGTATTCTTGGCAAAATTGGTAGCTCCCGGGAAATTCAAAATGGAACCAGTTGCTTTGCGGTGATTGAACACAGCGTCCACATCCAGTCCTTTATCATTCATGATAGATCCTTCGTATTCAGCAAGGCCAATGATAATGGCACCTGCATCCTGGAAAAATTTAGCAGAGTGGTATCCTACATTCCCTAACCCCTGTACCACCACTCTTTTTCCTTCCACACCTACTGACATACCTAGACGTTTCATTACATCCGGCATATTACACACTTCACGCAGCCCGAAGAAAACGCCCAGTCCTGTTGCTTCCCGGCGGCCACGAACACCACCTTGTGTTACCGGTTTACCCGTTACACAACCGGCAGCATCAATTTCACCCGGGTGCATGGCACTGTAGGTGTCGAGTATCCAGGCCATTTCTCTTTCACCGGTTCCATAATCAGGAGCAGGTACATCGGTTCCCGGCCCGATAAATTTTTTCTTGATCAACTCTGCTGTATAACGGCGGGTGATCTTTTCGAGTTCGTAAGGAGAGTATTTTCTTGGATTGATCTTAATACCACCTTTGGCACCACCAAATGGCACATTCACAATAGCACATTTATAGGTCATCAAAGCAGCAAGTGCCATTACTTCGTCCTGGTTCACTTCTGCGGCAAAGCGGATACCGCCTTTGCAGGGTGTTTTGTGATGGGAGTGCTGTACCCGGTATGCTTCGATCACTTCAATACTTCCATTATCTCTTTTTAACGGGAAACGCATTTGGAAAACAGCGTTACATTCCCTGATCTGTTCAAGGATACCCGGGTCCCATTTTGTGAATTTGGAGGCTTTGTCAAAGCTTCTTTCGACAGCGCCGAAGAAACTGTAATGTTTGTCTGACATGAGTTGAAATTTAATTTAGCAATTTGCAATCGTTGATATAAGCAGAAATAATACCTGTGAAGCAGGGCATTATTTCATAAAGGGAGATTAATTTTCTTTTTCCAGTTTGCTGATCTTGCGATCCAGTCTTACCACGTACAGCACCAGGCCAATCAGGATGGTAAGCATAACGGCCACCACCACATATATCCTTCCGTTGCTGCGCATCTGGTCGGCCATTTCCACGGGCTTACCCTGTGCAAAGCTGGCAACAGACAACAATAGTATGGTCAAAAGCAGTGTTATCTTTTTAAGAATACTCATTGCATCATCTTTTTTTCTTTAAGTAAGCTCAAACGTATTTTGATCGTGGTGATCCAGACCGCTAATAATGTCCAGCCAATAACAGCCGGGTAAAAAACGATCCGCATACTACTATCTATATCGCTTGTATTGAGTGCAGGGTTTCCTTCCCGTCCCGGGTGCAGGCTCGGTAAGATCCTCGGAAGGATCCAGATGGATGGGAAAAGCATCGCATACGCAAAGATGTTGTACACCGCACTGATCCTTGCCCTTTTGTCCATATCATTAATAGAATCACGGAGCACCAGGTAGGCAAAATAGATCAGCAGGCCAATAGCAGCCCCGATCAGTTTGGGCTCCCTAGCCAGTGCACTGAAAGATTCAAAAGCGGGGTTATTGGGGTCAGCCCAGGTATAACTCATCCAGATGGCCCCGGTCACATAACCCAGTATACCCATTACAATACCCACCACGGCATACTGGCGGGCATAGATATCATACTTATGATTAAAGGTCCGCAGGTAACGAACCGCATTCACCACCGAAATGGTAAACAGGATCATCATCGCAAACCACATACAAACATGGAAATATAAATTGCGGATCGTTTCCTGCAGGGCGGGAAGACGGGGAACTTCCGTGAGAATGCCGGCAGTAAATGTGTATACTAATAAGATAACACTTACGATCTTCCACCAGGACTTGTACATATAGTTTTTTTCGTCGGTCATTGGGCAGCCAAAAGGAAGGCTTACAGGCTAAAGTGAAGCAAAAATAAGGGGAAAAGAGAATATCAAACAGAAGAACATTAGTACCGGGACATGATGTTGGTATTACACGTCTGGTTGCTGCTGCAATGGATCAGTCTTTCCAGAGAAATGGAAACAGGATAACAGCCAGCAGGATAACCATTATATCAAGAGCCACTAACAACAGAACAGTATTAAGTGGGATTGTTAATAAAGGCGCAAATGCCGCATTAGATAAACGCATCAGCAATAAGAGCTGTGGTAAAATAATCGGGAAACCCAGTACCGCCATGATGGCCGCATTTTGTTGTGCTTTGGCTGCAATAGCAGCTAAAAAGGTAAATACAAGGCTGAGACTCCAGCCACCGAGTAATACAAGCCCTACAAATGGTCCCACTTTATTGATGGGGCTTCCGAGGAATAAACTGAATAATAAAAGACTCAGCATGCTCATGGCCAGCATCAGCAGGGAGTTGAACATTAATTTGGCCAACACAAAATCACGGGGGCTGGCAATGGAATAAAAATAAAGCATACGACCACGGCTTTCCTGTAAAAAACTTTTGGCCACCGCATTGATACATATGAATAACTGGATCACCCAGAAAAGGCCATTCCAGACTTTGGCTTCCGGTTCGTTGATGGCCATATATAATACAAAGATGGTAGCCCCGATATACAGTAAGATGCCGTAAAAGCTGTATTGCTGTCTCACTTCCAGCAAAAGATCTTTTTTAAAAAGGGTATATATCTGGCGAAAGGCAGTCATATTATTTTTCATTATAGCATTTCCGGCAACGGGGTTCATAAGCATCAGTGGCGCCCAGCATCACCTGGTCTTCATTAGGAATTTTACGATAGGAGTAATTAGCAATATTACCGCACTGCATACAAATGGCGTGGAGCTTGGTCACATAATCCGCTTTGGCCATAATAAAGGGCATCTGGCCAAAAGGTTTGCCGAGATAATCCATATCTAGCCCCGCTACAATGACCCGGATACCTTTATAGGCCAGTTCGTCACAAACATTGGCTATTTCCTCGTCAAAGAATTGGGCTTCATCAATACCGATGACATCCACGTCATTGGCCATCAGCAGTATCTTCTGGGAATTATCAATCGGTGTTGACTGGATCGCATTTGTATCATGCGATACGATCTTCACTTCGTCATAGCGGATATCAATTGCCGGTTTAAAGATCTCCACTTTCTGGTTAGCGATCTTCACTCTTTTCAGGCGGCGGATCAGTTCTTCGGTCTTGCCACTGAACATAGAACCGCAGATCACTTCGATCCATCCACGGCGTTCACCACTGATATTAGGTTCAATAAACATTGTTAAGATTTATTTTCCTTATCTCTTAATAAGTATTCTGGTAAAGTATTTGTAATTTCAAACCACCCCAACAGGCGGCCAAAAGTAGCACAATGGAACGAATAGAAGTACTGATACAGCAACTTAAAGAACAATTTGATCAGAAAGCTGACCCCGGTCATTTGCAAAGAACGGTACAACTGCTCCAGCAGGAAATAGCCAGGCTGCAAACCCCCGGTCCGAAAACATTGGGTACTTCCAAAGTAGCTGTGATGATGCCAGCGTCCATGAATGTGCCGGCACAATACGAAAAATTTGCCCCCAAACCTGTGGCAGAGGAAACACCAGCCGTGAAGGAAGTAAAGGAAACGTTGCTGGTGGATGAAGGCACCATATCTGTAGTGCAGAAAAACGGTCAGCTCGATATGCTCTTCGACCCGATGACGGAAATTCCGACCTTATCGCACCAGCCAAAAGAAGTAAATGATGCCGGTTTGCAACAGGAATCATTGAACGATAAACTGAAACATGGTAAGACGGAACTGGTGGAAGTATTGAAAGAAACGCCGATCAAAGATTTGCGTAAGGCAATTGGTATCAACGACCGTTTCTTATTCATCAATGAACTGTTCCGGGGCGATGAAGCCATGTATGAACGCAGCATCAAAACGATCAACAGTTTTAATATTTATCCCGAAGCAGAATATTGGATCAGCCGGGAGCTGAAAGTGAAAATTGGCTGGAGTAATGACAATACCACCGTGCAGCACTTTGATCAGCTGGTCAAAAGGCGTTTCTCCTGAATGAACTGAAGAATTTTTTGGGTAGCGCCTTTATTGGATCGTACAAAATCTCCTGCTGCCTTGCACCTGAAAGTATATTCCCCTTTATCAGTTAACAAAGCTTCAATCAATTGCTGTAGCAGTATCCCGTCTTTTT
>CALRSN020000099.1:0-7297 GCA_943370865.1 Bordetella parapertussis | reverse complement strand
CGGCAGTGCATATCCCAGCTTTGGTTTCGGCGGACGTAATTCTGCCGGGCAGTAGTTCTAAACTTCGGCTTTTAGTTATAAATTTAGCTTCAGTACCGGGCCGACAGTTGGTTAATTCCCCAACTGCACAAAGCCTCGAACGTTAGGCGTAATTTACACAACCTTCATCATCATTAATGAATCGTGACAAAATATATGAAGACCTACACTTCACGACTGAATTTTCAGTAGAGGATTGGAACGCTCTAATAAAATTGAAGCTTGAGAAGTATTTTTTAAGTGATGAAATTTTTGAAAAGAACAAGGAACTGCTCAGAACCGAAATAATAAATTATATCAGATTCGCTACTAAGCCTGAATACTTCAAGCTATTTGAGTGGACATTTGATTTATATAAAGATTGCCTTAATATAGACAAACAAAATACTATTCAAATCCTAGCAAGTTCGTTTGACGACGTATCCAACACCGACATGAAATGGATGACGAATGTATTAACTCAACCTGATTCAGCTTCTTTTGCAGAAAGAGATAAGGTAAGTTACTACTTCAAGATAATTGACGAAACACTCGAGGGGGCATTTAAGCCACGATTTAAGTTACTAGATAGACTAGCTAATTTTAAATTAACCCAAAGTATAATCGACAACAGTAATTTCGACTTCGGAAAATTGGTAAGAGATTTTCCTAGTATATTTCAGACCGACATAAAACTATTTCTTGCTGACCCCTTTTTTTCTATATCAACAAACCAATGGAGAAATATTGCAGCACACAAATCTTTCACCATTAACAAAGAAAATATTATCATCGAATATGGTCGAGGTAATATTCAAAGCAGCACTATTTCATATCAAGAATTCTATGAAATAGTTAATTGGACGCAAGATATTTACAGAGTAATCAGGTTAGCCCAAGTATTTACAGACATAAATTACATTTCTGAAATAGTGGCTGAAATCGGCGGAACAGAGAATATGAACATTCGTTTTGAATCCTCCCTTTTGCACATAATACATAATATGCAAATTGTGGGATTTGAGTTTGTTTCAAACGAGGAACAAAATGAAATTTTCTGTTTGAATGTTAAAGGCAAACCGAATCACGATTTGAAATCTTCCTTAATTCATGCATCTCAATGTTTAGACCAACTTTCTTGTGCCATTTATGATGACAAATTTGTACGAGACAATTTTAAAAAAGCTAGAATCTGCATTGTTGATGACCATAAGAAGGCGTTAGCATCTGCAACAATCCCCATAGAAATAGCATTAAAAAAGGTCAAAAGCGAGTTGACATTAGATGAGTACTTAGGGGAAATGGATTTTGACCTGAAAAACTACGCCTAACATTGGTATTGCTACAAGTGTGGCTGGACGTTGAAACTTCGGCTGTTTGCATCGCTGTACTTTTGTTCCAGCAGACGATTTTCAATTTGGCTTTTTGTTGTTAACTTCAACTTTATATTTTCAATTGGGCAGCAGTTCCGGGCTGGACGAACAATGAATTCCACACCTGCAGCAATACCTGTCCGTTAGCTGCAATTTGTAGACACTTCGCAAAACTGGCAATGAACCTGTTTAGACTATTTTATAAGAAAAAGACCAACCACGACAAAATACAATTGACGCAAGAACTTATTGGAGTTTTAAAAGCAGTGAAAGCAAATATCCGCGACGACTCCGATTGCATGTGGTCATACTTTGAAACACCTCACCAAGCCCGAAACGAGATTGATAAATACGTTACGGAATTAGAAGTAGGTAATATTTCTTCATTAGTTGATTTAAGCACACATTTTGCTCCGACATCGGGCTATCAAGAATTGTCATTACAAAACGGTTGGAGTGATGAATACATGAAACTTGCCGAGAGATTTGACAATATTCAATCTAAATTAAAAAACTGCAGCTAACAGGAACTGTGTAAAAAACCAAGCAAAAAAGCCCTATCCTTTCTCCACCACCTCCCTCACCAACTCCATCTCAAACCCCTTATTCAGTAAATAATCCATGGTTTTCTTTTTCCGCACCAGGTATTGGTCGCTTTTGAGGGCAGCATATTTTTCATCGGCCAGTTTTTTCAGTACCGCCCGGTAGTCTTCTTCGGCAATTTGTTGCAATGCTTTTTTGATACAGTACTCACTTACTTTCTTTCCTTTCAGTTCATATTTGATCTTGACCCGGCCCCAGTGTTTCATCCGCCATTTGCCCCCGGCAAAAGCCATGGCAAACCGTTCCTCGTTCAGGTAATTCTCTTCAATCAATGTGGCCATAATTTCATCGTGTTCGGTTTTCCACACGCCGAGATCGTAGAGTTTTTGCTGCACTTCGCTGTGGCAGCGTTCCTGGTAGCCGCAGTAATGTTTTAGTTTTTGCAGGGCCTGTTCTTTGGTCAGGTGTTTTTTGTACAGCATCGGCACAAAACTAAATAAATAGCCGATCTTCCTTTATACCTGTGTCTTCAGTGTATCTTTTAACCCGCTGGTTGCTTTTTCCACCACTTTATATACCAGTTTCACCGGAACGGTTTTACCCCGGATCACAGCAGTGCCATAGCCCACATATATTTTTTCCCCCACCAGTTGCAGGTTGTTCCGGTTGCGGATATTACTGCGGGAAGTACTGATGCCTGCTTTTTGTTGCGGGGCTGTTGTTATTTCAGCTTTGTCATTCACCACAATCTCATCCTTGGTGGTAGCTGTAATATCGGTTTCATAAACACCATCACCATCCAGGTCGGCTTCTGCTGAAATACTGCGTAAGGACTGGGTGTTTTGTGATGCGGTAACCTTTGGCTCTCCTTTTCTTTCTTCCTCATCAGCACCCGGGCCCGGTGCAATGATGCCTGATTTGTTGGAGCGGGACGAATTATGATCCTGTGCTTTGTTGCCACCACTATTGCCCGGGTCGGGAGCCGCAATGTTTGCTGTTTTATTAGACCGGGTTGAATTATGGTCCTGCGCCTTCGTATTACTATTATTCGGATCTGGTGCGATGACGCTGCCTGTTTTATTGGAACGGGACGAGTTATGGTCCTGTGCTTTTCCGGCGGATACCCATAACTGGCTTTCAATAACGACCTGTTGCTCTACTGTAAATGTATAATCACCGGGTTCCAGGTCCGTAAATTCAAACTCACCATTTTCATTGGTCTGACGAGAAAGCAAATTGCCGCCGGGATTCTTTCCTCCTTTAATCGTCAGTCCACCAATAGGATTACCCGGCCGCAATGCCGGACCAGCAGGAACCACGGGTGGAGCAGCGGTCATATAGGTGATCCCGTTTTCATCGAAACCAACCGGGGCCAACCTTACTTCACTGATATTGGAACGGGGGCTCCATATTTCTTCATCACCTGCTCCGGCAGCCACCCGGTCATTGGACTGGTTGGATTTTGTTTTCGTTTTTATAAGTGCTGCAACTCCATCATCATCGCTGTCACCGGTGTTAATTTCGTATTGCCTTACGCCGGCATGCTGAATGATCTTTGTAATAGCCGCTGTTTCTTCTTTGGTTCCGTTCTCATACTGGCTGGTCATTGTTGTTTTATTATCAGCATCAATACTGATCGTATATTCCTTTACCAGGCCCGGTGCCCCGGCCATGCCTTGCTTTTTCTCCGGGTCCCAGCCACGTACGATTACTTTTTTTACGGTTCCGGCAGTACTCATTCTTGCATCGGCGGTTACATCTTTCACCGTACCATCCTGCATGGTGGCGAGTACTTTGGTTGATTCAACCACTCCGTCACCATCCGTGTCGGCTTCAATGATCGTTACTGATCTCCGGATATTGGAACGGGAAGTACTGATACCTGCTTTTGTTGTCATGGGTTCTTCTTCAGTACTGCTGTTGATCAGTAATTGCATGGATGCATCCGATACCGTAACCTGTCCCAGCAGGTCGGTGCTTTTAGCAGCATAATAATCATATCCTTTTTTACTGAGGAAGCTGCCGCTGAGTGCCAGGATATAATCACCATCGGGTACATTGGCAAAAAAGAAATCGCCACAGCTCCCGGTTTTTGTTTTTGCGATCAGCGCACCACTCTGCGGTTCCAGCAATGATACCGTAATACCTTCCACAGCATTACAATCATTACCTGTTGCTGCGCTGCTTCCTTTATGTAATGGGTTTTCTCCTTTTGTGCCATTTTCCTGGTACAGCGGGTTGTTTTGTACATTGGATAATCTGGCGGTAGCAATACAGGTTTCACAAGTACCACCTTCATTGTCGGCAAATATTGGTTCGTACTGGCGGCGGCCCGTTGACATACCGCTTCCGGTTTCCCGGGATCTTTTTCCAGAAGCCATTCCACTCCCTGCATCTCTTGTTCTTTTACCACTTGACTGCCCACTGCTGTGATCTCTTGCATAAAATCCCGTTGCAATACCGGAGTTATTATTATTGATGACCATTCCTGTGGCTGCATAGGATGCTGCTGCTGCACCACCTCCGCCACCACCTGCCATGGTTTTATTCGTTACAATTCCTGTTGATGCAGGAGATGTCCAGCTCAGTTTGCCGGAGATAATATTCCTGCCGGCTCCCTGTGCAAGTGCACTGCCGGCTGCATGCAAGCCCTGGTTTACTTTTTCACCAAATGTGGCACCTTGTGTTTGTTTGGGGGTTGTTACTTTCTGTGCAAGGGCACCGCCGGCTGCATGTAATCCCTGGTTTACTTTTTCTCCGAACGTGGCACCCTGTGTTTGTTTGGGAACCGTTACATTCATGGAGATCCGGTTCGGCATTCCGCCGTCTATTTTCATCCGGCTGTTATAATTGGCGGCATCATCCGGGCAGGAGAAGGTCATTTCTTCTGTGGTGCCATCGGGATTGGTGGTGCGCTGTGTTACCGGACCGCAACTGGCATTATTCGATTCTTCACTCGTGATATTTCCATATACGGGTTGCCCCGGCTGGTAGGTTCTTCTGCCGGTGGCAAGGCCGCTTCCTCTTTCTCTTTTTCCAGAAGCCATTCCACTTCCTGCATCCCTTGTTCTTTTACCGCTTGCCTGGCCGCTGCTGTGATCTCTTGGGGAGAGAATATTATACCGGACGGTGATGCCGGTAACAATATCACTGATAGTACGGGATAACTTCAGTGGTTCTGCACCACGACGTATATCATAATTGTTCACTTCTGATTTGGTACTGAGATAGTCAGCACCAATACCAAAGGACCATGCTTCTGATCTTGTTTTATATTGAATACCCAGCCCTGTTAAAAAACCGGGATAGATACTTTTGCTGGTAGCTTCATTCCTGTATAGCGGTCGTTGTGCTCCTTTCTGTTGCAGGCTTACCAGGCCGCTGTTATTGATGAACAGGCCGCCTTTTGCATGGGCAAATAATTCAACGGCTTTACCAAAACGCACCGATGGTCCCAACAGCAAATACATGTTCTGCTGTTTTGTTTTATTAATGATCAGTTCATCAGGAGAGAAGGGAAAGGTTTTTAAGAATGTATTGATCGTGGCATTATCGGCAGAAGAGGAGCCAAACCCTGACAGGAAGCCAATACTGGCTTTGCCAAAAAAATAATCAGCGCCAAACCGGAAACCGGTACCGCTGCCCCGGAACAATAATGAATCGCTGCTGCTATTGCTGGCGGTAGAATAAACCGGCGCAAAAGAAAGACTTAGCCCGTTACCGGACCTGGACGAATTTTGATTAAAGGTTCTTGTTGTTTGCGCTGATACAGTCGAAACGATCAATGAAAATAATAGGCATACAGGTATCCCTGTTGAAGAGCTTTTCATGTGGCTTGGCTTTTAGTGGTCAGAAAAATACAATTAATATTCTCCAAATCCTATAGCCACATGATAGTTTTATTTAATGTTCCTGATTGTTATTCTTCAAGCCGTTCTGTGCAGCCATACTCTTTTTTCAGGTGGTCATCATACTGATCGGCCTGCTGAAACAGTGTACGGAAAGTGGTCACGCCATTCTCTTTGGTTATATCCTGGTCATACAAGATACAACTGAGTACTATATTCTGTTTTACACAACTAAGCGTCAGTCCATGCAGGCGGTAATTTTCCTGTAATAAATATTGATACAGCGGTTTGATCTTTGTGGTATCAACCGGCATCTGGCAGAGATAGGCATCAGCAGCAATAAAAAAATTCTCGGGGTTATACACGATCCTGATCTTCGCTGATCCTTCTTTCACACTCCAGTTATTTGCTCCTTCTCTTGCCAGCCGCACATCTTTACCCAGTTCTTTTAAGATCGCTTCAATTGTTTTGGCTGTACCAACAGGTTCAATTTCTTTCTCCGGTATTTCCGGCAGTTTTACTTCGGTACCGCAACTCGGGCAATATTTTCCTGCATCAATATTGGCAGCTGTAACAAGATAGCCGCAACTAAAACAACGGGTGGACGCTTGTCCCCTGCTTGGCTGGTACATCTGCAGGGCTTCCCGCAGGTAGAGCACCGGTAAGGCAAACCCTAAATTATCACCACCTCTTATAATAAATGAATTAACACCGATCACTTCTCCTTTATTATTCACCAGCGGACCTCCGCTGTTGCCCGGGTTAATAGCGGCATCAATTTGTATGAACTTCAACCCGTCACGGATGCGGTCCACTTTGGAGATCACTCCCTGTGTTGCAGTATAGTTCAATCCATAGGGGTGACCGATCGCCACTACCGCATCACCATCTTTCATTTCTTCGTACCGACCCAATCGTATTTCGGGCAATTCAATTCCTTTGGGTGCTTCCAAAAAAGCAAGATCATGTTTACGATCTGTGTACCATACTCTTGCCAATGCTTTATCAAATGCTTTACCAGCTATTGTTACTTCTGCATTCTCCGCCACCACATGATCATTGGTGACGATCAGATCAAATTCCTTGAGGTAAAACCCGGTGCCGGTGCCGCCGTTCGTGGCGATCTGTATAATGGCTTTCTGGTATTGCTCTATTATTTGTTGGGGATCCATTTCTTTTCAATTTTTGATGGCCACGAATAACTCCTGCCTGTTAAATAAGATTGCCGGATGCTCATGCCTCCATATTTAAAAACTCCAGTTCTGTTGTAAATGTGTGATCGAAGTTGACGAGGTTATCAAACCGCAGGTTCTCTGTTTTGAAATCCATGTTCGGGTATTTTTGTTTCCAGCGGTTTTGTATCTCTTTTACTTTTTCAATGATAGCATCGGAACGAAATTCATTTGTTGCAGCATCATAATAGCCATTACTAAAGCCGAGTGCTTTGAAATAATCAGCATAATTCACCATCATGAATAAATGAAACAATTCTGTTACTGCCCGGGGCATACTGTA
>CALRSN020000098.1:0-7302 GCA_943370865.1 Bordetella parapertussis | reverse complement strand
CGTAACGATGCGTCACAGGAACAAACCGATGTGGAATCATTTGCTGTGCTTGAACCGGCTGCAGATGGCTTCCGCAATTATTTAAATATGAAACGTGCTGTTGCATCAGCCGAAGAAATCCTGGTGGACAAAGCGCAACTCTTAACACTTACTGCACCTGAACTCACCGTACTCGTGGGCGGTATGCGGGTGCTTAATACGAATTACAACGGATCGGCACATGGTGTGTTTACCAAAACACCGGGATCACTCACGAATGATTTCTTTGTGAACCTGCTTGATTTTGGTACCACCTGGAAAGCGGCTGATCCTGTGCAGCAGGGCTTTATCGGTACTGATCGTAAAACAGGTGCTGTGAAATGGACCGCCACCCGTGCTGATCTCATCTTTGGTTCCAACTCAGAGTTGCGGGCAGTGGCAGAAGTGTATGCATGTAGTGATGCCAAAGAAAAATTCGTAAAGGATTTTGTGGCAGCATGGACGAAGGTGATGAACCTCGACCGTTTTGATTTGATGTAATGAAATTTTGATATGGTACAAAAGGCAGCCTGGTAACAGGCTGCCTTTTTTTATACTTTATTTGTTCCCGGAAACCATTTTAGCCAACTCCATTTCAAGCCGGTCAAAATTCTCTTCGTTCTTGTCTACCACATAAGGTTTCAGTTTGTTGCACTCGGCAGCGGTATCAAACAGCATTTTAAATACAATCTTTGTCTGCCCGGCAGCCACTTCTTCAAAGCTGGCAACCACACGGAAAATAGGTTTCGAAATGCGTTGCCATGCAACAAGAGATGGTGGGTCTATTTTTATAAACTCACATTCATTTTGATAATTGCCTTTATCCGGTCCGTGCATAATAAACCGCCAGCGGCCACCAACCCGGAAATCAAACTCGTGAAACGTATTGCTGAAACCAGCAGGTCCCCACCAGTTTTGTAAATGAGCAGGATCGGTCCAGGCTTTATATACGATCTCTCTTGCTGTATTGACAACTCTTATACTGACGATCTCGCAGTCGGGTGTGGCGGTAATGATTCCCGGTTCCATGCTGTAGTATTTTATTTCGCTGATGCGCTGATGATCTTTCCCAAAATTTTCAGATCCACATCTGCGAGTTTATTGATATAAAGACAACCCTTGCCTGTTTTGTATTTGCCCAGTTTTGCCAGAGCTTCCGTATGCCGTTCCAGGTTCACCAGGTGTAATGATAAATTGGCTTTGCGGGGTGAGAACCCGATCTTAAACCAATCCACTTCCCGGCCCGTGGCAGGACTTTTATACCGCAGCTTCCCAAAACCGATCATGGAACTGCCCCAGAGGGTGGGTTTTTCCTTGGTGGCTTTTTCCATCAGTTGAAGGATAACATAACTGTCTTTTCGTTTTTGCTCATCGGCGATGCTGTCGATAAAACCAGCTACACTGGAAGAAGTGGGCTGGGTTTTGATGATGGCTAATTTGGCCATGGGAATTTTTTTGAAGTGGTTTATTGAGTCAATAGTATGAGTATTGAAATTGCTGGGCTTTCTTTAAATAGAAATTGTTAGTAATTAACGTGTCTAGGATTGTAACATACTTTAATAGCTCATACTTTCTTTCAAATTTCCCTTTTTCTGTAGGGTTTTCGTTATCAACCTCAATTTCATTATGAATTATTTCCTTCAAGGATGCGAGATACAATTGTTTCAGTTTGCTAATGTCTTCCAGCCGGTTGTGAATATCTGAAAACGACTTGTATTCATAAACGCCATATTCTGCATAACCGTTTATTCGGTTATATTGATGCCCAAAATAAGTGCCGCCATGATATAAATAGCCGAATACTTCATTCAGCGTTTGGTAAATATTAATTAGGGTCTCCCGAACTGTGTCCAAGTGACTGTCTTTGTGCTGCTGTCTTAAAAAATAGGAATATAAGATATAGTAAGTATCTCGTCCTAGTTCACTTCCAAATGAGAGATATTTTTTGTTGCTATCAGATTCAATTACATCTTTGAAATAGCCACTTTGTGCATACGAAATGTCCGGGCTCACGGGAATTGAAAGATATAATGACGGGAAGTTGTCAATGATCTGGTTGAATTCTTCCTTAGAGTATTTGAGTGTGTCGAAATGGTTTGATGATATGATTATGCTGTCAGCTTTTGCGTATAGCTGGTATTTGTCAACCAGCGATTGATTTTTAATAACACTTGTGTCAGTGTGATTTGAAGCCTCAGTTTTCGACTGGCTGTTGCAGCCCATAATTATAAGAGATACTATGCAAAATGGGATCTTCATAAAATTATTACAATATTCTAGCTTATCTGCTTTATTCTGGGTTAACCTGGGAAACGCCAACAACGGCGCAAAAAGCCGAATTAGCGTAGATCGGTATTAAGGGCTATTTTTTTATGATAATGACAGTTTTTAAGTCATTTTTTTCTGTACTAATAATTTCATTTCTTTTATTTAGCAATAAGTACCTTGATTCGTTTTCATAAAGTACATGGAAGGTGTCAATTTTGATAATTGTAGAATCAGTTAGAATGTTTTGGCTTTTACTTAAGCCAATTTTATAAGGTTTGCCTCCTCCAAAGCTGCTAGGTGTCTTAGGGTACAAGAATTTTCCAAACAAAAATGCAAACCCGATTAGAAATAAGATATCTACGATTACACTAAAGCGATAATTTTTGTCTCCGATATCACCAAGTATAAGCATTGCTTTTATCCCAAGCACAATAATGGCAACCCATAAGTATCCAACTGCTGAATTATGGTATGAGTAAAACGCAAGTATTGCACTAATTAAAATTATCGCAGGTAATGTTAGGAATAAAATTCCTTTTTTGTTTTTTGGCCTTTTATAAGAAGCCCATAGCATAAAAATCACTAACACTAGTTTTAAAATTAGCAGTAATTTTTTCTGCAAATATGTCTGCTTTAGAATTGTGTCCTCAGTTTCATATATTGGAGCCAATAAAAAAGCCAAAAGGGAAAGTAGGTAATAGGATAAAATAATCGAAGGCCATGACTTTGTTAAATTATCAGTCATAGTATCTGGGCTAAAAGCGAAATATACAGACAAGGTTACCAATGAAATTAAAGTAACCAATAAAATCCCGGCTTTAAGAAAACTAAGGTTTAGAAAGTTATACTCAGAAAAGTCGAAAGAAGTTAAATAGCCGTTGATTACACAAAAACCAAGTATATAAGCGATTGGCGTCGCCTTTATTAAAACGTCAAATACTTTTTTTAAGTCGCTCATAAAAAAAGATAATACATAAATATACATCACCGGTGACTTAGATTTATATTAAAGGCCACCATAAATTTATTTCCCAAACAATTTTTAATAGCCTCCTGATTCCGTAATTTCCCCTTCCTAAAATCACCTGTATGAGAAAATGGTTACTCTTCCTTAGTTGTTTTGTAATAAGCAGTTCGCTGTTGGCACAGAACCTCAGTTATTATTTGCCGGATAGTGTGTCGTATAACCCGGCCATCCCCAAACCCAAAGACATTATTTACCACGAAGTGGGAGAATGGCATGTGACCCATGACCGCCTCGTGAATTATATGAAAGCCATTGCGGCCGCAGCACCCGACAGGGTGAAATTGGAAACCATGGGCCTGAGCTATGAAAGCCGTCCGCAGGTATTGCTGATCATCACCTCGCCTAAGAACCATCAACGGCTGGAAGAAATAAGACAGCAACATGTGCAGCTCACCGATCCCACCCGGTCTGCGTCGCTGAATGTGGAGAATATGCCCATCGTGGTCTGGATCGGCCATTCCATTCATGGCAATGAACCCAGCGGGGCCAATGCCAGTTTGCTGAGTGCTTATTATTTAGCGGCAGCGCAGGGTAAACAAATTGATGAACTGCTGGAGAATACCGTTATTCTTTTTGATCCTTCTTTTAATCCCGATGGCCTGCAACGTTTTTCTACCTGGGCCAACCAGCATAAGAGTAAAAATTTGGTGAGTGATCCCAATTCCAGGGAATTTAATGAGGTATGGCCCGGCGGCCGTTTCAATCATTACTGGTTCGACCTGAACCGGGACTGGTTACCCACTGTGCATGTGGAAAGCCAGAACCGGGTAGCCTGGTTCCAGCAATGGAAACCGAATATCCTGACCGATCACCACGAACAGGGCAGCAATGCCACTTTCTTTTTTCAACCGGGTGTGCCATCAAGAGTGAACCCGTTGACACCGGAGAAAAACCAGGAGCTGACCGGGAAACTGGGAAAATTCCATGCGGCGTTCTTAGACCGTATCGGCTCTTTGTATTTCACCAAAGAGAACTATGATGATTTTTATTATGGTAAAGGTTCAACCTATCCTGATGTGCAGGGGTGTATTGGTATTTTATTTGAACAGGCTTCATCAAGAGGTCATTTGCAGCAAACCAATAATGGCTTGCTGAGTTTTCCTTTCACGATAAAGAACCAGTTCACTACTACACTATCAACACTGGAAGGTGCGAAAGCTTTGCGCAAAGAATTCTTAGAGTATCAACGTGATTTTTATAAGCAATCCGTCAGCCGGGCTGCTGCTTATGCCGTGAAGGGTTATGTGTTTGGTGATAAGAATGACCCGGCCAAAACTTTTCATTTTGCAGAAATGCTGAAACGCCATCAAATTGAACTGAATGAATTGCCGGCCAACTGGAACAACGCCGAGTTTGAGAAAGGAAGTTCTTATATGGTATCGCTGAACCAGCCGCAGCATAGTTTGATCAGGGGTATTTTTGAAAAGACATTAGAATACAAAGACAGTTTGTTTTATGATATCACCGCATGGACCATGCCGCTGGCTTTTGGGTTACCTTATACCGAATTAACAGGCCAGCCTGTTTTTGGCAACAAAGTGGAAACACTGGCCATGCCGAAGAAAAGTATTGTGGGTGGCAAAAGTGAATATGCTTATTTGATGGAATGGGATGATCTCTATGCACCGGCTGCATTACATGAATTATTATCAGCCGGGCTGATCATTAAAGTAGCGACCAATAAATTTGAAGTGCCGGTCAGTGAAGGCAATCAAAAATTTGATTATGGCACCATTATGATCCCCGTGAAGCTGCAAAAGGAAAGCAGCGAAACCGTAGTGGTCATGGTAAGTGCGGTGACAGAAAAATATCGTTTGAAAGTGTATGCGGTGAAAACCGGCAATGTGAACAGCGGCAGTGATCTCGGCAGCAGCAAATTTGCCGTGATCAGCAAACCGAATATTGCGATGATCACCGGGCCGGGAGTGAATGCTACGGATGCAGGTGAAGTATGGCATTTATTAGACCAGCGGATGAATATGCCCGCTGCACACCTGGAGCCTGTTGTTTTTAACCGGGCTGACCTGAATAAATACAATACCCTCATTATGGTTGGGGGAAATTATAATGAACTGAATAAAGACAAACTGAAAGCCTGGGTACAGGCAGGCGGTACGTTGATTCTTACAGAAGAGGCCATCAACTGGTCGGCACAGAATGGTATCAGCGACGTAAAATTTAAAAGAGCCAAAGCACCAGTGGACAGCACCCAAAAAATTTCCTACGTGGAAAGAGAAGAAATAGACGGTGCCCAGCAGGTGAGTGGTGCCATCTTCGGGGCGGATATTGACAGGACGCACCCATTGGCCTATGGCTACAACCAGAAGACCGTCAGTTTATTCAAAGCGAATAAGGTATTCATGGAAAAAAGCAAGAACCCTTATGCCTCGCCTTTTTATTATGGCAGCAATCCTTTACAAAGTGGTTGGGTGAGCCGGGAAAATAAAGATGCGATAAAGAATTCGGCAGCGGTGATCGTCAATACGGTGGGTAATGGCCGGGTGGTCAATATTGCGGATAACCCGAATTTCCGGGCCTTCTGGCTGGGCGGCAGCAAACTGTTCATGAATGCGATCTTCTTTGGACGAAATATAGATGCGGCAAGCGGAAGGAGTGAGGAGTAAACAGTATTTATTCACATTCGGGCATTCCCGGAAAGTGGTATTGTTTCCGCTACCCAAATAATCTTACCTTGGCCGCCTATTAAATAAATACGTCAATTTAAAATTTGAGCACTATGATTAAAATGCAAGTTATCGGCAACCTCGGCAAAGACTGCGTGGTTAACACGGTTAATGGTAAGAATGTGATCAACTTCACCGTGGCACATACGGAAAAGTACAAGGACAGCCAGGGCAATATGCAGGAAAAAACAACCTGGGTGGATTGCGCCTACTGGACTGACCGTACCGCCATTGCCCAATACCTGACAAAAGGTAAACAGGTATATGCCGAAGGACAACCTGAATCAAGATCTTTTCAGCGCAACGATGGAACACCGGGTGCTTCCCTTTCACTTCGTGTGAGAGAAGTACAGTTATTAGGTGGCCGTGGCGACAGTGGTGCTGGTGCCCCTTCTTACAGTGGCAACACAGCAACTGCTTCTTCTGCTGCTAACATTCCATCCGCGAATGATATTACAGAACCGATTGATGATCTTCCGTTCTAACAAAAGTCGCAATCAACCACTAACGATCAGCCTTTCCTTTTGGAAAGGCTTTTTTTATGTGGTAAAAATGTAAATTGAAGTATGAAACGATTGGCCACACTCTTCTTTTTTCTCTTTCCTTTTTTTGCCTGCGCCCAACCACAACCTGCAAAGCTGCAAGCAAGTGTACTGGTTATTGGCGGGGGAGCCGGGGGAACAGCGGCTGCAGTGCAAAGTGCAAGATTGGGTGTGAAGACGATATTGGTGGAGCCTACCAACATGCTCGGCGGTATGTTAACGGCTGCGGGTGTTAGTTGCACAGATGGCAATGACCAGTTGCCCAGCGGCATGTGGGAGGAATTCAGGCAGGCATTGTATAAACATTACGGGAGAAAAAGATTGAATACCGGTTGGGTAAGCAATACCAATTTTGAACCGCATGTGGCCGATAGCATTTTCAAAGCATGGGCAACCGCAGAAAAGAATTTGCAGGTAATCTTTGGATACAGGTTTATAAAAGTGCTGAAGAAGGAGAATAAAGTAACGGGTGTGATGGTGGAAAGTAATGATCAGTCAACCCGGTTAACAATTACTGCCAGTGTTGTGATCGATGGCACAGAACTGGGGGATGTTTTCGCAGCAGCGGGTGCCGGCTATGACCTGGGGATGGATGACCCGGCTATAAGCGGGGAGAAAGAAGCCCGGCAAAAAAATGATATCATACAGGACCTGACTTGGGCCGCTATTTTAAAAGACTTTGGAAAGGATGCTGATAGAACCATAGCAAAGCCGGAGGGGTATGATGCGAAAAAATATTATTGCTGCTGCACCGATGCGCCTT
>CALRSN020000097.1:0-7413 GCA_943370865.1 Bordetella parapertussis | reverse complement strand
GGCAACTGCTGGTCAAATTTGATCCGTTTGAAATAAGTATAATCCACTTTACCGCCGTTGATCAGTTCCGTCACCCGCTGGCTGCGGTTATTATGATAGAGTTCATAACCATCTACCTTATCAAATTTGCCGGCCGCCAGGTTATACCTGGTATCCGTAGCTAAAAAAGGAGAATGATTGGTATTGAATAAATAACCGGATGCAGGATTGATATACTGCGGCAGTTCCTGCACGGTTTTAAATTCCGTCCACAAGGTGGCAGCACGGTTGCCCGGCACCGTACCCTTCCAGTTGTATTGCGGGTCGGGATTTCGCCGCGGCATTTTTCCATTGCTGATATAAAAGATAGTATCATATCGGTCCGCATACATGATGTTGAACATCGGCAGGCTGGTCATGCTCAATGCCCGGTAGAACTCGGTAAAATTCTTCGCCTTGTTCATCCGGTACCATTGTTCCAGTGCTTTTATATCCATCGTGGCGGGAACACGGATCGCAAACACCCCCTTCTTTGTTTTCAGCGTGGCGCCATATTTACTCCAGTATATTTTTTTGCCCACCGTTACCGGTATGCCTTTTACTTTCAGTTTGGCTTTATCCTCTTCCAGTCGTATCCATTGCCCGTCGAATTTATATTCATTACTGTTGGCCGGGTTCATCTCCAGTTGAAACACATCCACTTTATCCTGGTAGTTCACCGTATGTGCCCAGCCTAAGTTTTCATTGGTGCCATGAAAGATGAGACAGCCGCCGGGAAACAAGCCGCCCAGCATATTCCAGCCCTCTTCACTTTGCAGGTGGGCTTCATAAAAAGCAACGGGGCCTTCCTGTGGCTGGTGGGCATTGATGGCTAAAAAGCTTTCACCATTGGCAGTCTTCGCGGAGTTCATCGCAAAGGCATTCGATCCCTGCGGGTTGAACCCCGGTATTGTAGCCAATTTACCGCCGAGGATCTGCGGCAGCACTGCCTCCACCCCGCAAAACAAACTCACGGAAAACACCACCGCCGTCATATACTCTTTGGCATTGAAGGGAAATGCTTTTTTATACTTCACTTCCTTTGGGTGTTGGCTGGCATAAGCATTCAATCCCTGCACATAGCCATTGATAAGCGCAAGGAAATCCGGGCTCAGGGTATTCCATTGTTCTTCCACTGTTTGACGGATACGCAAGAGTTTGATCACATAATCCGCTTCGGCACCCTTGCGGCCGAGACCGGTGCCTAGCAGGGCCTTGCCCGATAACACCACGAGTTGCAAGGTTTCAAAATCATCTTCGGCATGGGCCCATGCCAGGCCATAGGCCACTTCAGCATCAGTGGGCGCAAAAATATGCGGCACGCCAAAACTGTCTCTTGCAATGCTGACCTGTTGCGGGTTCACCTGTGCCCGGCTGTTAGCCGCCAGCAGCAATAAGAAAATAAGTATCCGGTTCATACCCGGAAAATAGAGAAAAATTGCGGGGATGGGAGGTTTTGTTGGACCGGCTGTTGTGCTGCTATCATCGTTCCTTGCGTCGCACATTTCGGGGTTCGAATCGCTGCTCAACTATCAAAATCGTACTTGTAGAATGCTCCATTCTCAATAGCATAAACAATATGTGTATCATTTCTTAGCTGTTCTTCCGTTAAATCTTCCTCGTAAGTGTCATCAATCTCATTATGAATATCAAACTTATTCGTGTCTGGATAATAAGTTATTCTCTTGCTACTACGACATCCGAAATTCAATGCGATAAAAAACTCGGCCATTCCTTTTCTGTCATCATATTCCGCCTCTTTTTTTAATTCTTCGATTGAAGTAATCTTTTTCATACACAAAGGTTTTAGCAAAAATATGGCAATGACCCTTAAAGTCCGTTGACTTAAAAGCCACATTGTTAGACCTTACAGGCATGGACATCAAACTTAAAGTAGGTCAACGGATTAGAGAGCTCCGCAAGGAACTAGAGCTATCCCAAGAAGCACTGGCCTATAAAGCTGAAGTAGATAGAACTTATGTAACTGACGTAGAAAATGGAAGAAGAAATGTGTCAGTTGAAATTTTAGAAAGACTTATTAAGGCTCTTGAAGTTTCAATTGCTGAATTTTTTAATACCAAAAAATTCGAAAAATAATGCGTGATCAGTTTCAAAATATACTCTCTGATTACCCCGAAGCCTATGGAAAAGAATTTGCTAATAATCCACTAGCAAAACTAATTAGAGAGACTCTTCCAGAAGCTATAAGAAAAGTTATTCCTGAAAATGACAGATACATAATAAAAGGATCTGCAGGAGCAGGTAATTGGACAGCAACTCCCTGGGTTGCAATTTTCGATATTCTAGTTACAGATACTGCCCAATCTGGGTATTATCCGGTGTATCTTTTTAGAGATGATATGTCTGGATTTTATCTTTCCTTAAACCAAGGAGTTACTGAGATTGAAAAAAAGTATAAACGAGATGCTATACAAGTATTAAAATTAACTGCTGAAGATTATAGAGCCCAATTAGGAGTTATTCCTCAAAATTTCGGCAATTTTAAAATTGAATTAAAAAAACTAAGAACAACTAATTCAAAATTTCCGAAACTATATGAAGCTGGAAATATTCTTGCCAAATATTACTCTTCTTTTAGAATACCAAGCGAGGAGGAGCTTCATACAGATTTGTTTGAAATTTTAAACTTGTACGAGATACTTTCATATAATGAAGGATTACCAAGAACTCCAGCAGAGATAGAAAACGATGAGAATAAATACAAAGATTATGAAGATTTAAGAAAATTTAGATTTCATAAAAGGATTGAAAGGAATAAACAACTATCAAATAAGGTAAAAAAGCAACAAGGATATACTTGTAGAGCTTGCCAAATGAGTTTTACTAAACAGTATGGGGAATTAGGTAAAGATTTTATTGAAGCTCATCATTTAACTCCCTTATCAAAAATAACCAAGGAAAAAATTCTACTTGATGTTAGAAAAGATTTTGCTGTGTTGTGTTCCAATTGTCATAGCATGATTCATAAATTAGAAGATCCTAGCAATTTAGATTTACTTATCCAAATTATTAAAGACAATAAAAAATAGTTCTTTATTAAAGTTATTAATGAACTCTATACGCTAAATATTGAGTAGGGTATTGCAATTCCAAAAAAACTATTACAACTAGAGTTCAGAAAAATGAAAATCTCAGCTCATTGAATCCGAAGCTTCCTTTTTTTTACTCTGTTATTTCGCCGCAACTGATAAAGGTAAAATGTTTTACCCGCCCGGGTCAGGTCATTCGGCTATGCCGCTGCACTCTTGTTGTTCTTTACCAATGCAATCAGCAGCAAGATAAACCCGGCAAACATGCAACTGCCCCGCACCCAGCTCCATTGCTGCCAGCGTTGGCTCCGCTGCAACCATTTATCCGCACTCACACTGCTGTTGTCCGCACTGTTGGCAAAGGCCTGCAGCTCCGGCACAAAATAAACCGCCGTGGCCACCAGCACCAGCACATAGATCACAAACGCTGCTATTATGAAAGGGCGGCGGGTTCTTGCCTTCAGGTGCAGCAGCAGGGCGGCCAGCACCGCCACGATCGTTACCGGGTGCACCCGCATCCAGAAATTTTCATCCTGTAGCCCGAAAGCACCTGTTACCAGTTGGGTGGATTCCGGCAGGTGAGAAAGATAAGGCGGAAAGAAAACAAGATGGGTGTACACAATGCCGCCCAGCAGGATGCCCCAGCAGCTGATGGCTATGCATAAAGAGATTTGTCGGGCTTGTTGCATGATTCGTTGGTTGTTGATGATTTAATTTTTTATTTCGGTATATAACTGATCGCTTTCTCCCAGTTAGTGATCCAGCCGCTCTTTACCTTGCCCTGTGCATTGAAACCGGCATTCATCGCAAAATCATAACTGAAATCCACACCTACCATGCCGCTGGCCAGGTCGCCACTGGCACTGCCCCGCATACCGAGATCAGCAAAATCATTGTTGTTGTCAAACACGATATAGAATTGCTGCTTGATGGAACCCGATGCCAGCTTTTTAAAACTGCCCTTGATACCGGCACCCACATACAAGGTGGAAGTGCCTGTTTTGAATTTCTTTTCCATACCCACCTGTATCAGTTTATAGACATCGGCTTCAACATTAAAGCCATTGCAATCGGCTTTCAGCTTGGCCACTTTCAGCGATACATCCACCTTCAGCCAGGAAGGACATTGCAGGTCCACGTTGCGGGCCGATTCCAGTTCGGCCTCCGCTTCTTCTATGCTTATGTTATTATCAAAACAGGTCATATACGGCTCCTTGATCAGCAGGGCCCCGATGGCACCATGCAGCCAGGCAAAATAATTCCCCACCGAGCGGTACACCATCAGCTTGTTGGACAGGCTGGGGTCCAACTGCACGATGCTGATCATGCCATTGATATATTGTTTGTAATTCGATTGTGCTTCCTTCACCTTGCTCATCACATAGCTGTTATACTTGTTCATCAGGTCATCAATGGGTGGTGTCTTCAGGGTGCAGCAGAGTTTATGATAAGCTTCGGGGCTCATCCCCGCAGCATCCGGGCACACAATGTTCTTGTCCTTTTCCATATAATCATAATGCAGTTGCTCCAGGTGCGGCAGGTCATCTTCGGTGATATAGGCCAGCAGCGGAATATACTGGTCGCCAAGATCGCTCAGCAATTCATTTACCAGGTCATGATACATGCCGGGATATTTTTTGCCTTCTTCCTTTAGCTGTTCTTCCGTGGGCTGGCCGGCATTCATCCAGAACAGCATCTCTTCGTTGATCGCTTCAAACAGGGGTTGGTGCTCCTGCCTCCATTTGGCTGTCAGCAGCGAACTCGCCGGCGGATCGGGAATTTTGAACTTATCCAAATGGATCTCCGAAAAGAAGTCCCGGTTATCCACGCCATCCATTTGTTGTTTCTGTTTGCGCAGTTTGGCTAAATTGATCTTATCCCGGTGACCCGATTTCACCAATTGTGCAAGGGATGATTTCCGCTGCCCCACCTGCATTTCTTTTTCAAAATGTTTCAGTGCATTGGTCATATCATTCCCGAACAAATAGATCATCGCCATCGAACGGTTGGCTTCGGGGTTCAGGTCATCTAATTTCAAACAGCGTTCTAAGAATTGTTTGGACTTCACCAGGTCACCTAAACCTAACCAGGCTTGTCCCATATTATTGAGCAGCGTGGCACTCTCCGGGTGGGCTTCCATACAATGCTGTAAAATAGGAATGGCCTGGTGCTCCATACCAGTCATATTCAATAAGGCAGCCAGGTTATTCAACCCTACTGCATCTGCAGGATCTTTGGTCACGGCTTTCATGCCGAGCAATAATGCGGCTTCGGGTTTACTGTCATACCAGCCGCCGGTGCTGGCCGATTGTATTTCTTTCACGGATTTATTAGCGGCAAACTCTTCCACCGATTGCACGGTTTGTGGTGGCACGGCTTTCTTGAGTGCCAGTTCCATCTTCGATACATTTTGTAACAGTTGCTGTCTTGTCGGCGGCGTTACCGGTATGGCGGAAATTCGTTTCAGGTCTAATACCGGTGGTTTGATCTGCGTGGTGGGCAATATCGTTTCATCAATGGTAAGATTGAGGGCATCGGCTTTTTGTTTCAGTTGTCCTTCGGCCTGCTGCAGCATTTTCTTTTTGAATGCCTCCTGTTCGGAAGCCGGTAAGGCCGCAAAGCGTTTCATATCCTCCATGCTCCACTTCGTGGGGTCGGCAGGCAGCTCTTTGGGTTTGGTTTGTGAAAAACCGGTAATACTGATCAGCACACAACTGATCACAAGTATGAATTTTTGCATAGTGGTTTAATTAGGCTATGCAAGATGTTCCGGTTTATCCAAACCACTAAGCAGGGAAGGTATTAACTGGTGATTGTGCGGGATGAAATGGGGTTCAGCGTGTCGGTAAATATCATAACAGGTAAGCCGCTCATCCTTTACCTTCGCGGCATGAAACGTACTCTATGCGGATGGTTCGCCGTCCTTATTGTAAGCACACTGTTATCCTGTGATAAAAGTAATGATGGTGGCACAGCACCCACACCGCCTGCACCGCCCACTCCTCCCATCGTTGTCACCGGTGATAATGAACCCCTGCTGCCGGGCAACCCGACACTGGCTACAACCTCTGTGAGTTTCCCGGAGAACTATTATAAGGACAATGGTTATTATAAAACAGCGTATAGCAAAAGCCGCGGCATACCTGTCTGGGTGGCCTGGCATTTACAAAACGATGATATTGGCGGCACGCCGAGGCAGGATGATTTTAGAGGCGATGCCGGATTACCCGCCGGCTGGTACCAGGTGCAAACCTCCGATTATACCGGCAGTGGTTTTGACCGCGGGCATAATTGCCCTTCGGGTGACCGCACATCTTCCATCGCTGCTAATTCTTCTACCTTCCTGATGACAAATATTATTCCGCAGGCTGCCAATTTCAACCAGGGACCCTGGGAAGGATTGGAAACCTATACAAGAAATACGCTGGTGGGCACCAACAATGAAGCGTTTGTTGTGATGGGTAATATGGGAACAGGTGGTTATAATGCAGCTGGTCTCGTTAACAGTTTAGCCAATGGCAATGTGACCGTACCGGCCAAAGTATGGAAAGTGATCTTACTTATTCCGAAAGGAACCGGCGACCTGGCCAGGATAAGAAGTACCGCTACCATTCTTGCCGTGAATATGCCGAACAATAACAGTTTATACAATACCAGCAGCAACGGTAAGAATGCCTGGCGTAATTATATAACCACCGTGAATGCTTTAGAGACCGAAGCCAATGCGGCCGGTATTCCACTCAACTTATTCAACGGGCTGGCCGATAGTGTAAAGTCGGTTTTGAAGACGAAGCTGTACCAGTAAGATCAGGTCATTGCTCTGAAAGCTGTTTCACATTCGCTAATGCCTTTGGCCAGATCTGTGCAAACATCTCTTTGTACTCCTCCGCGATATCCATATCAATGGTCAGCTCTGTCTGGTCGTTGATCTTTTTCAGTGTATAGTTCTCATGTGCACCGGCCCATGCTTTCACCCGGTCACTCGTGGTGTCTTCCACGCCATCCTTTACTTCCCCCAAATGTTCGATGGACATATATTCATTCGGCCGGTTCACCGCAATACGGCTGACCATGCCCATCCCTTTTCCATCGAGGAACAATACTTTACTTCCCTCTTTCCAGTCCGTTACTGCATAAGAACCTTCCATGAAAGCAGCTGTCCATTTACGATAAGTGGCATCGGTCCATAATATGTTCCATACTTTTTCGGGGCTGGCAGTAATGCTGATGCTGAAGACAAGCTTTTCCATGACGGTAATTTTTTATTCGTGAATGATCGTTGGCATATCAAAGATGTATAATAGTGACAACATGTAACGGGTGGTAAAACGACAATCCGGGGGTT
>CALRSN020000096.1:0-7501 GCA_943370865.1 Bordetella parapertussis | reverse complement strand
CAACAATTATCTTATTATCGGTCGAAATGCTGTTAAACGGGTAACCTTGCGCAGCCAAACTATCTGTCTGTGCCTTTGTTGCCCGGTTCTTATACAAAGAAGAGAATTTACCTTCCAATAACATAGCTACCGGGATCGCATTCCTTTTAAATTTTTCATCCTCCGGTGCATTTTTATTTTCGTTCAGGCTGATCAGTGCCGGCGTACTGATGATCCGTGAATTGGGAGATGAGACCAATAAAGGAGTTTTCTTTACATCAGCTACTTTGATCGTATCAATTGAATTAGCAAAACGGCTGGCTATATAGCCCAGGTTGTTGTTCAGTGACTGGCCGGGTGCCGGAGAGAGCAGCGGGAAATAATTCCAATGCAAAAATTCGTATTGCGGGTTCTCTGCTGTGCCACCTACTACAAAGGGTATCATGTCGCATTGCAGGTCCATTACCAGGTCTGTATTAATCCGGAGGCCATAGCGAAAGAAAAGATCGGTCAGGTTCAGACCCCGGTCAAAAGCAATAGTTTCGGGTTTATAGGCCAGGCTGTCCTGTTCTGCATACAAATTATCAATAAAACATAAGAGCTTTCCACCCCGCATCACAAACTGGTCGATCTTGAATTTTTCGTCTTCGGTAAAAGTTTCCACTGGTTTTACGATCAGTAATACATTCACCCCTTCCGGGATAGTAGTTTCTTTCTGTAAATTGATCAGCCCAAACTGGTAATCCTTTCCAAGTGTTTGCGACAGATCATAGGTTCTTGCATCTGTTGGTTCCCCGTTCCCGGTACTGTAAGCTATACCAGGCTTATTGGCCTGGGTCATTTTATCCAAGGCTTTGGCAAACTGGTATTCCATTAATGCCTCAGCACTGTTGATCTCTTCCTGCGAAATTCTTCCACTGGCACCGGGATACAGATTTATCAGTGTTTGTTGCCCTTTATACTGCATAACAGCAACTGGGAAAATAATATTACTACTCTGCCCTGCTTCCTTTTGTACGGTAAGATTGATGGGCGTAGCGCCGAGATTCACCAGTGAATCACCATAACTGGTCCTGGCACCTTCTACGTTATCCTGCGGGGAAATGAACCGGTAATGGATCTTTGATCCGTTCCAGTCTTTTAGTAATTCCAAAAATTCCTGTGTGCTGTTGGCCAGTTTACGGAAGCCGGCAGGAAAATCTCCTTTCAGGAATACATCTATTTGCACATCCTCCTCCAGCCCACGTAACAAGTTTTTTGTAGCGGCACTGAGGGTGTATCTTTTTTCTTTAGTGAGATCAATACGGGAATGAAAAATAGTGGAAAGAAAGTTAACCGCCAGCAAAACTACCAGCAGCAACAGCCACCCGAATTTAGAAGCAAATATTTTATTCATTCCTTTCATTCGGCTTACCGTTTTAATAAGTTACGGTTGGTGATCATTAAAAAAAGAAATATCACAGAAAGAAAATAAATGATATCCCGTGTATCTATCACTCCACGGCTGATACTCTGGTAATGAAAATCAATCCCGGCCATGGCTATATAATAATCGGGACCGTTACTCAAGGCTGGTAATTTGCTGATGGCATCAAACCCATAATATAACAATGCACAACCGATGAGTGAAATGATAAACGCTACTACCGAGTTGGTGGTTAAACTGCTGCTGCAAATACCGATGGCGGTAAAAACGGCAGCTAAAAAGAATAAACCAATATAAGAACCAATCGTAGCGCCGGTATCAATGCCCTCGTTCGACGATAATTGCTGAATAGAGAAATAATAAACAATGGTCGGCAATAAAGCGATCAGCACCACCACCAGGCTGCCCAGGTATTTGCCGGTAACGATCTGCCAGCGGGTCAGCGGCCGGGTCTGTAATAATTCATAAGTCCCGGTCTTGAATTCATCCGATAAACTTCGCATGGTGATGGCCGGGATAAGCAAGAGCAATACCCAGGGAGCCAGTTCAAAAAAACGATCCAGCGTGGCATATCCAAAATCCAGGATATTATTTTCAAACACAAACAGCATCAACCCGTTGACCAACAGGAAAACGATAATGGCAATATAGCCGGTAAGGCTGCTGAAAAACTGGCGGAGTTCTTTTTTACAAACGGACCACATAATGAATAAGTTGCAATATACTATTTAGCAGGGAGGATTGGGAAAAGGAGGATTGAGAAATTCCAAAATTGCAGGAATCTGGCCGACAATAAAAAGTCCCTCCGGTTGGAAGGACTTTTATTAAAATTTTCTGGTAAAAAATTTATACAGCGAAGCTTTCTCCACACCCACAGGTGCGGCTGGCATTGGGGTTACTGAAATAAAACCCTTTCCCATTCAAACCATCGGAAAAATCAAGGGTGGTATTGACCAGGTATAAAAAGCTCTTTAGATCAGTTACCACTTTTACACCGTTATCTTCAAACGACTGGTCCATGGGTTTTGCCTCATTATCAAAATCGAGTTTATAACTCAACCCGGAACAGCCACCGCCGACCACACTCACCCGCAGGAAATAAGTAGGATCATTAGCCACCCCAGCATCAGCTAATAACTGCTGTACCTTGGCTTTGGCCTTGTCACTTACATAAATTGCGTTATCTAATGCTACACTCATAGTTCGGAAAATAGTGAATGGAAAATGGAAAGTGGGGATTAAAGACCCATTTTCTACTTACCACTATCCACTCTCGGTTTAGTGAATTACGCTTTCTTCAAATTTCAGTTCGGGCAGGCCATTCTTTTTCCTGTAATCATTTACTGCTGCCTTGATAGCATCTTCTGCCAGCACAGAACAGTGAATTTTTACCGGGGGAAGATTCAGTTCTTCTACAATGGTCATATTATCAATCGTGATAGCCTCATCTACTGATTTACCCTTCAGCCACTCCGTAGCTAAAGAAGAGGAAGCGATAGCAGAGCCGCATCCAAAGGTCTTGAATTTGGCATCTTTGATTACACCTGTGGCTTCATCCACTTCAATCTGCAGACGCATCACGTCACCGCACTCAGGTGCACCCACCAGGCCGGTACCTACGTTTGCTTTACTCTTATCCAGCGTTCCCACGTTCTTAGGATTCTGGTAGTGGTCGATTACTTTTTCTGAATATGCCATGGTATTAAATTTAACAATGAAACAATTTGATAATGTGCCAATTTAAAAACCTCTCAACTAATCTTGTTAATTGTCCAATTGGCACATTGGCTGATTAACAAATTTGTATTAGTGGTGCGCCCATTCAATACTGTTCATATCAATGCCTTCCTTATACATCTCCCACAATGGGCTCATCTCTCTTAATTTATTAACAGTGTTGGTTACCTGTTCTATCGTGTAATCAATTTGTTCTTCTGTAGTAAACCGGCCCAGGCCAAAACGAAGTGAGCTGTGTGCCAGGTCATCACCAAGGCCGAGAGCTTTCAATACGTATGATGGTTCCAATGAAGCAGACGTACAGGCGGAACCTGATGATACCGCAATATTTTTATTGAACCCCATCATCAATCCTTCTCCTTCCACGTATTTAAAAGAGATATTGGTTACATGCGGCAGTTTGTGCTCTTTATCACCATTCAGGTAGCTCTCCTCCACTTTCAACAGCTCATTTTGTAATTTATCCCGCAGTGCACTTACCCTCTTTGTTTCTTCTTCCATTTCATTCATACAGATCTCACAGGCTTTCCCAAAACCAACAATACCCGGAACGTTCAGCGTACCGCTTCTCATTCCTCTTTCATGCCCACCACCATCGATCTGTGCCGTTACTTTTACCCTCGGGTTCTTACGGCGAACATATAAAGCACCAACCCCTTTAGGACCGTACATTTTATGCGCTGTGAAAGCCATCAGGTCGATGCCGTCTTTGTTTACATCAACCGGTATCTTACCCACGGCCTGTACAGCATCAGTGAATACAAGTACACCATGTTTCTTTGCAATAGCACTGATCTCCCTGATGGGGTTGATAGTGCCAATTTCATTATTAGCATACATGATAGCAATTAGGATGGTTGTTGGTTTAATAGCAGCTTCTAATTCCGTCAGGTCAACCAGTCCATTATCTTTTACTTTCAGGTATGTTACCTCGCCACCTTCTTTTTCGATATGCTTACAGGTATCCAGCACCGCTTTGTGTTCGATATTGCAGGTGATGATATGATTGCCCTTGCTGGCATACATTTCAAACACACCTTTGATACCCAGGTTGTCACCTTCTGTAGCACCCGAAGTAAAGATGATCTCTTTGGGATCAGCACCGATCAGTTTAGCAACTTGTTCACGGGCATAATCCACCGCTTCCTCTGCCTGCCATCCAAATGGATGATTACGGCTGGCCGCATTACCAAAACTGTTGGTAAAATAGGGGATCATCGCCTCCACAACTCTCGGATCACAGGGAGTTGTTGCATTATGGTCAAGATAAATGGGGAAATTCAACATAGTTTCAATGTATAACTTGATTATCGTTTCTTAAACACAAAATTAGCCCAAAAGGTTCTAAATGAAAGGGGTAATTTCGCCTAGGCAAAGGTTTTTACCGAATTCGCAAAGACCTTTACTATCAACCGTTTGGTTATGCAAAAAATAGAACATATCGGCATTGCCGTACGAAGCCTCACCGATGCAGTCCCATTATTTGAAAAACTGCTGAACACCCCTTGTTATAAGACAGAATCCGTTGAATCTGAAAAGGTAAACACGGCTTTTTTCCAAACCGGCCCTAATAAGATCGAGTTACTGGAAAGCTCTGACCCGGACGGGGTTATCGCCAAATACGTTGAAAAGAAAGGAGAAGGCATTCATCATATCGCTTTTGATGTAGCCGATATAGAAGCCGAAATGGAACGGCTTAAGAAAGAGGGATTCGTATTACTGAACGAAAAGCCCAAACCGGGGGCAGATAATAAGCTGGTGTGTTTTTTACATCCTAAACACACTAACGGTGTTTTGATAGAACTGTGCCAGGAAAAAGGAATCTGACCGGCGTCTATAATTTACCATCGCCGTCTTCTTCCACAATTGAATCAGCATTTACAATACCTAATTTTTCAACGGCTACCTGGGCTGCAATTTGTGATGCATCTTTTTTATTAAATGCCTTCCCCTGGGCAATGTTTTGACCATCTATTACCGCGGCGACAGTAAAGAGGCGACGGCCATTTTCCAGTTTTTCATCTAGGGTTTCAAATTCCAGTGTTTTGCCATTCTTATTGGCCCAGCCATAAAGTTTGTTTTTATGGTTGATCTCCAGGTTCTCTAAATCATCCATGAACATATGCGGAAGGATGATGTAATCCAGCACCCATTTGGCGGTTTTTTTATACCCGAAGTCGAGATAGACTGCACCTACGAGGGCTTCCAATGTATTCCCAAATATCTGGCTCACTTTTAAGGAGCCATCCATTTTGTTGTAAAGTGTTACTTTTTTCAATCCCATCCGGATAGCGATCTCATTCAGCTGTTGGCGGTTCACCATCTTGCTGCGCATTTCTGTCAAAAATCCTTCTTCTTTGTATGGATAGCGTTTGAAAAGATAATCCGCCACCATGGCACTGAGCACAGCATCGCCAAGGTATTCAAGACGTTCGTTGTTCTCATCCGCTCCTTCACGCACAGAGCGATGTGTTAAAGCCGTTTTGTACAGGGAAATATTGCCCGGCTTGAATCCCAGGATATTCCTGAGTTCCTTTTTGAAAGTTGAACCGGCGTGTTTTTTAAAAAAATTACTGAAGAAATCCACAGAGCATCAAGCTACGAATTTTTTACAAATCATCCTTTATACTTTTTCACAATCACACAGGCATTATGCCCGCCAAACCCGAACGTATTGCTCAAAGCAGCGTTGACAGGACGTTGCTGGGCTTTATTGAAAGTGAAATTCAGCTTGGGATCCAGTTCTGGGTCATCTGTAAAGTGATTGATGGTGGGTGGTACGATATCATGCATTACTGCCTTGATACAGGCAATCGCTTCAATAACTCCGGCAGCGCCCAGGCAGTGACCGGTCATTGATTTGGTGGCACTGATATTCAGGTTATAAGCATGCTCACCAAAAACAGCGGTAATCGCTTTTACTTCGGCGCCATCACCAATAGGTGTTGAAGTGCCATGGGTGTTGATATAATCAATCTCTTCGGGTTTCATTCCTGCATCATCCAGTGCAGCGAGCATTACATTACGGGCACCCAGTCCATCCGGATGCGGGGCTGTGATATGATGCGCATCAGCAGTCGCACCACCACCTACAACTTCACAATAGATCTTTGCGCCTCTTGCTTTCGCATGTTCCAGTTCCTCTAATATCAGTATTCCGGACGCTTCTCCCATTACAAAACCATCCCTGTCCTTGTCATAAGGGCGGCTGGCTGTGGTGGGATCATCATTCCTTTCGCTCATTGCTTTCATGGCATTAAAACCACCAACACCGGCTTCACTGATCACCGCTTCGCTACCACCGGTAACGATGATATCAGCTTTACCAAGACGTAATAAATTATGGGCTTCAATAATGGCATTGGTGCTGCTGGCGCAGGCACTCACCACTGCGAAATTGGGCCCGCGGAGGTTATGCCGCATGGATATTTGCCCGGCAGCAATATCGAGGATCATCTTGGGGATAAAGAAAGGATTGAAACGGGGCGTTCCATCGCCTTTTGCAAAATCGGTTACTTCATTCTGAAAAGTAATTAACCCTCCTATACCACTGGCGAATACAACACCAATACGGTCAGGGTTGATATTATCTTTATTTAACCCGGCATCCGCCATGGCCTGGTCACTAACTACCAGTGCAAACTGCGTGAAGCGGTCGATCTTCCTGGCTTCCTTTTTATCGAGGTAAAGCGTAGGTTCGAAATTTTTTACTTCGCAGGCAAATTTGGTACGAAACTTAGAGGCGTCGAATTGCGTAATCGTGGCGGCACCGGACACTCCATTGATCAAACCATTCCAGTATTCATCAACGTTATTGCCTAATGGTGTGAGGGCTCCCATACCCGTAACAACGACCCTTTTCAGTTCCATAAACCTGATTGAAAGATTAATAATTGGTCAAAGATAAAAACCGCCTTCGCTGCATTGCAACACAGTCAGAAGGCGGAGTTAATTTATTTCCATTCCGTGCTTCCGTCTCAGACGGAAACGATATATGCATTATTTAGCATGCTCTTCCAGGTAAGACACGGCCTGACCAACTGTAGTGATGGTCTCTGCCTGCTCATCAGGAATGGAGATGTTGAATTCTTTTTCGAATTCCATGATCAGTTCAACGGTGTCGAGTGAATCGGCTCCCAGGTCATTGGTGAAAGAAGCTTCATTGGTTACTTCTGCTTCGTCAACACCTAATTTGTCAACGATGATCTTTTTAACTCTTGATGCAATGTCTGACATGTCTGTAATAGTTTAGTTATTGGGTGCAAAAATATACTTTTTGGATAAATCAACATCGTAAAGCTTCTTTTTTCCCATTTTAGCCCAAAACCTTGAAAAAGAGGCCTTAATAGCCGCTTTCCG
>CALRSN020000095.1:0-7502 GCA_943370865.1 Bordetella parapertussis | reverse complement strand
CCACTAACCCACTAACCAATCCTTCCGCTGCCATTGCAGGAACCTATTATATAAAGGGCACACCTCCTGTGGGTTGTCCTGCCGTCAGGGCAGTCACCGTTCCCTCACTTCCGGTACCGGTTGGTGATGCAGGTACAGATATCCCTATTTGTTTTGGAGATAATGCGCAATTGAACGGATCAGGTGGTATAACCTATTCGTGGAGTCCATCTACTTTCTTAGATAACCCCGCTATCGCAAATCCAAGAGTGATCAATCCCACTTCCGGAACTCATGTTTATCAGTTGACCATAACAGACCCTAATGGCTGCCGTTCACTGGCAAATGAACAGGTAGCAGTGATCGTTGCTGCTCCTCCGCTCATCGGGATCGTCAGGGATACTGTTGTCGCTATTAACCAGCCATTGCAACTGAATGCAACGGATGCTAACAATAGTGGCTTTATCAATTATATTTGGACACCTTCCACAGGACTTAACGATCCTTTTATTCCCAACCCCATTGCTATTCTTGACAGGGACATCACCTATATCATCAAAGCGAAAACGATCAGTGATTGTGAGGGGGTTGCTGTGGTAAATGTAAAAGTGTACCAGGGACCTGAAATTTATGTACCAACAGCATTTACCCCGGGAGGCGATGGTTTGAATGATATACTCAAAGCAATTCCTGTTGGTATGAAGGAGTTTCATTTCTTCAGCATCTATAACCGTTGGGGAGAACGAGTATTTACCACCAGCGATCCCCGTAATGGCTGGGATGGTAAAATAAAGGGCATACCGCAAGGGGCCAATACCTATGTCTGGATGGTGGAGGCAGTAGACTATAAAGGTAATAAGGTGTTTAAAAAAGGGACGGTTACACTCATCAGGTAATGCCAATGCGGGAAATCATCCCAGGAGTACAATTAATATGAGTATGATCATGCATCAATGATCTGCAGTGGTATATTTTGCATCATTATGGATCAGCATGAAAAAACCTTAACTGGCCTGACACCTGAGCAAGTCGAATTATCCCGTCTGCAAAACGGAAGCAATAATATTGATACAAAGGAGAAACGTTTATTGGGCCATGTACTCAAAGAAGTAGTACTGGAGCCCATGTTTATACTGCTGCTTGCAGCTACTATCATTTATTTTATAGTTGGCCAATACCAGGAAGGATTTATCATGCTGGCTGCCATTTTTATAGTGGCTGGTATCTCTATTTTCCAGGAATACCGAAGCCGCAATGCGGTGCAGGCCCTGCGCAAGATATCTGCACCCAGGGCCATTGTTATCCGCAATGGAATATCCATTCAAATTGCGACAGAAGAGGTGGTGGTGAATGACCTGCTGCTGCTGGAAGAAGGTGAAGTGGTGGCTGCTGATGGCCTGATCCTTTTGGCCAATGATTTTTCACTAAATGAATCCATCCTGACCGGTGAATCATTTGCGGTTACAAAAACAGCAGGTGATAACAACAGTGTTTACAAAGGCACATTAGTAACCAGCGGAAGTGCCACGATACAGGTGACAGCTGTGGGAAACAAAACCATGTTTGGCAAGATCGGGTTGTCGTTGCAGGAGATTACTATTGTGAAAACACCCTTGCAGCAACAGATACGTTCATTTGTCCGCAATATGGTTTGGATCGGCGGCATTGCCTTTCTTATTGTTGTTGGGGTTAATTATTTCCAGTCTGGTGACCTTGTACAAGCCTTTCTGCAGGGTCTTACATTGGCCATGAGTGTGTTACCGGAAGAAATACCTGTTGCATTTAGTACTTTCCAGGCCCTGGGAGCTTTCCGGTTATTACGAAACAATATTATAGTTAAGCAGCCACAGTACGTGGAGACGCTGGGTTCTGCTACTGTTATATGTACCGATAAAACCGGTACAATAACCCAGAATAAAATGAGTGTGGCATTCCTCTATGATGCAGTAACACGACAATCAGTAGCTGTATCCAGCAGCGGTGATATTCCAGCAACAGTTGTGGAATATGCAATGTGGAGCAGCGAGATCAATCCTTTTGACCCGATGGAAAAAGCGATCCATGAACTATATACTGCGATTGCCAGGACCGATAAAAGATCTTTATTCAAACAGGTGCATGAATACCCCATCGGCGGCAAACCTCCTATGATGACACATATTTTCCGAGACGAAAAAGGGGAAACAATCATTGCAGCAAAGGGAGGACCGGAAGCAATTGCCCAACGAAGTGACCTGTCTCCGGAAAATATAAAACAAATTGAAGAGCAGGCGATGATCTATGCCCGGCAGGGATTTCGTGTATTGGGTGTGGGTAAGGGAATATGGAAGGAAAAGAACTGGCCGGTGACACAGGAAGAATTCAGCTTTGAATTTCTTGGCCTGGTAGTCTTCCAGGATCCTCCCAAGGAGAATATGCGGCAAACGATTAAAACCTTTCATGATGCCGGTATTGAAGTAAAAATGATCACCGGTGATTATGCAGAAACAGCAGTTGCTATTGCTAACCAGGTGGAGCTTGGACATAATAATGAAGTGCTCACCGGAACTGAGGTATTGCATTTAACTGCCACTGAACTACAACAGCGGGTAAAGTCAGTAAATATCTATGCAAGAATGTTCCCGGAAGCAAAACTCAAAGTAATTGATGCCTTAAAAGAAAATGGGGAAGTGGTGGCTATGACCGGTGATGGAGTTAATGACGGACCGGCATTGAAAGCGGCGCATATCGGTATCGCCATGGGACAACGTGGAAGCGAAGTAGCCCGCAGTGCCGCCTCACTTATCTTAACGGATGATGACCTTGGACATATGACGGAAGCGGTGGCTATTGGCCGTAAAATATATGATAACCTGAAAAAGGCGATACAGTACATTGTGTCTATTCATATTCCAATTATACTGATCGTTACTTTGCCTTTATTGCTGCAGTGGCAGTTTCATGATCTTTTTTCACCGGTGCATGTCATTTTTTTAGAACTGATCATGGGGCCAACCTGCTCCATCATTTATGAGAATGAACCGATGGAACCCGGAACCATGAACCGGCCGCCCCGCAAAATGGGAACTACTTTTTTATCCGTAAGGCAGTTGCTGATCAGTATCCTGCAGGGGTTGATCATCACGGCGGGCTGTCTTGGTACGGGCTATTATTTTATGCAGCAGGGAGCTAATGAAACGACGATCCGTACAGTTGTGTTTACTACCTTGTTATTCTCAAATATTTTCCTGACACTTGTCAACCGGTCATTTTATTACTCTGTTTTCACCACCCTGGCCTATAAGAACAGGTTAGTTCCGCTCATTATTGGCATTACATTGGTTTTTATTGCTGCTGTTCTTTATATACCCTTTATGCAAAAACTTTTTAGCCTGGAACAGTTGTCTTTTTCACTGATCGGTATTTGCTTACTCACTGCATTGTTGAGTACCTGGTGGCTGGAACTCTGGAAGATATATAAACGTAAATGAAGTGCATGATTTTATCTTTCAGGAATTTCCTACTATAATAATTCTGCAACATTTTAAACATTTTACTAAAGTGTGACCGGTATCGGTTATACTTTAAATGTTATTGGGTATGGTCTGAAGCCGGTTGGCAAAGGAGATTTGCTTTTTGTAAACCCTTTCAAAAACAGACCTATCATGCGAAAATTTCTTAAATGGGCCGGTATTATCCTGCTTTTCATTGTGACTGTATTCTGTGTAACTATTGAATTGCGACAGGACCGGAAATTCAGTGCACCGTATCCGGCCATCAGGTCAACAACTGACAGTGCCATTATTGCCAGGGGGCAATCTTTGGTGTTTGGGCCTGCTCATTGTGCCAATTGCCATGCACCCGTAGAACTCGAAGAGCAGGTAAACAACGGAATCAAAGCATCGCTTTCAGGAGGACGGGTATTTGAAATCCCCATTGGTAAGATTTATGCCAAAAACCTGACACCAGATAAAACTGGGATCGGGAATAAGACCGATGCGGAAATAGCCAGGGCACTTCGTTATGGTGTCAGGCCAGACGGGAGGGCATTATTTGATTTTATGCCTTTCCATAATACCAGTGATGAAGACCTGACGGCGATCATCTCCTACCTGCGTAGCCAACCGGCAGTAGAAAACAAGGTGCCGGAAAATAAATTGAACCTGCTGGGAAAAGTGGTGAACGCATTTTTATTAAAACCAGCCGGGCCAACCGGGGATGTTCTTACTGCTATTAAGCAGGATACCACAGCTATTTATGGACAGTATCTTGCCAATAGCGTTGCCAATTGCAGGGGATGCCATACTAGCCGTGACCTGATGACAGGGGCTTTTATCGGCGAAGACTATGCGGGCGGATTCAAAATGGAAACAGTGACTGATTCAGGGACTTATTCTATTACCAGTCCTAATCTTACTCCTGATCCTGCTACGGGAAGAATTAAAGGATGGACTCAGGAACAATTTATTTCCCGTTTCAGGAAAGGAAGACTGATCATGCAAACGCATATGCCCTGGGGGCCTTTCAGCCGGATGACTGATGATGAACTGAAAGCCATTTTCAATTACCTGCAAACGCTGAAGCCGGTACATAATGAGGTGAAGTATGGAGTTGTAAAGGAATAGCAAGAGCAGGTATTGCATTCATTGTATCATTTAGCAGCCGGTTTTCTGAATTCTTTCAGCTTATCACTGATATAAACGATCATATCAGCCCGGTCTGTTTTCCTGCAGAAATCATAAGATGGCCTGTAACGGTACATGAATAACCGTAAGGAATCCCCATGCAGGTTGGTGAGCCGCTCCACCCATTCAGCCGGGAAGGAGCGGTCGATATAAGAATCTCTTTCTTCTTTCAGTAATCTTTTTCTCAATTCCCGTTGCCGTTTGGCTTTGCTGGAAAAATAACTGAGTGGGCTGATGCTGATACCAACACCATCAGTGGGGCGGTTGCCACCGGTGATATTTTTCAGGCTGTCAAAATAGTACCGGTAAATGTTTCGCCGTTCAATTGAATCAGCCTGGTAGCTGCTGTTCAGGGTGATACCGCTTAGCGAGACATACCTGACCGATAAGCTGACATCATATTGTGTCAGAAGGTGACCAAAAGTTACAATTACCGAATCGGTTTTAAAGCCGGAGGCAGTAAACATGATCTTATCACCTTCACTGGCAGCAATGCTGTAACTCCCGTCTCTGGCAGATACACTGAAGGACCTGTTTGTTCTGTTGAAAACATTGATACCGGCGAGTGCTGAGTCGGTGATCCGGTCATAAATCTTTCCATGTAATGTTTGCTGTGCGCTGCTGTGTGAGTTGATAATGGTAATAAGAAGAATGGAAAGTAGCAGCCGGTTCATGGTTTAAAAATAAACCCGTGTGGCGCAGTAAAGAGATTTAAGGGGAGAATTATTTGTTAAAAAATCATTTGTTGTCACGGGGAATTCTTTGTGCTAAGTCAGTTGCTGTTTCTGATGAGTATATGATCTTTTTAATTCAGGCAAGAGGGTTTATCTCCCGTAAAGGGGGGATTTTGCAGCAAATATTTGGTCATTATTATTTTTATAACTGAATTTGCAATCCGCTGTTGATTACTAGCAAACACTACCCGGCAACCGTTCACTAATTACTGCAGTTTTACCTGCCATCTTATTTGCCAGTCTCGTAACCTGCGTTGAAGCAGGCCGGGATTTGTATTGCCATTTTTAAAACTATATGTATGAAATGTATTGTTAGTGGCATTTACATGCCGTATGTAACAGGTAACCTATTCTCTTCTTATGCGAAAACAAATGCCGGGAGGTGTCAATATGCTTAAAGTAATGATCACTGCTGAAGATGGCTACCAGTTAAGTGCTGTATATGCAAGACCGGTTGGAGAAAGTATTGGTGCCATTGTACTGAGTTCTGCCACCGGTGTTAAAAAAGAGTTTTATATCAACTTCACCCGCTATTTGGTACAGAATGGCTATACGGTACTGCTTTATGACTACAGGGGAATTGGTGAATCAGCTCCTAACAACCTGAAAACATCTGCTTCTTATATGCATGAATGGGGCACCAAGGATATGAATGCCATGCTGAATTATATGGTGGAAGAACGGAAGCATACGGATATCATCTGGGTGGGCCATAGTGTCGGTGCCCAGTTGATTGGTTTCCTCGAGAAGAAACAGCACATCAAAAAAGTGATCGCTATAAATGCCGCTGTGGGCTATTGGGGTTATTTCCCTTTTCCAAGAAATATCGCCGTTTGTGCATTATGGTATGTGATCGGCCCGCTGCTCATTAAAATGCATGGCTATGGTACCATGCGCAGGATCGGCTGGGGGGAAGACCTCCCGAAAAATATCATCCTGGAATGGAGGCAATGGTGCATGAACAAGAATTACTTTATGAAATTCCTTGAGCAAAAGATACAGGCGGACCGGTTCTATCATTTCACCAGGCCGATCATAGCTGTTTATACCAGTGATGATTTTATTGCCAATGATAAAACGGTGCCGCTGATGATGAAATTCTTTCCTAATGCGCCGCTAGAGATCATGAAAGTGCCGGTTGAAAAACATACCCGGCATAAAGTAGGGCATATTGGTATCTTCCGGAAAAAATTTGAAAGAGAGCTTTGGCCTTTGCTGGTGGGAGTGATTGAAAAATAATTTTTGTTATTAATTCAGCAAACTGATTTCCCGGATATTGATGACGAAGATCCAGATACTATTGAGGGTAAATAAAATACTGGCGGTAATAACATGTTTTAGCAACCATTTAAAGGAATTATTAAAGCCAATACTGTCTTCATACTGAATTGCTTTGCGGGCATTCCTGGAAAAAGAAATGAAATAGTAAGCTTGTATCGGCAATAAAACAGCATAAATAATTAGAAATATGATATTGAAGCTTACTGAAAACTTCAGGTAATCATTATACCCGTCTACATTTTTTAAAAATGATCTAATGCCCAGGTAAGCATTAATTAAATCAAAAATACATGTCAGAATACAGCATATATACAGGAGCTTGGCCCAGCGATTAATTCGAATCAACAGTTTTTTACCGTTTTCATCAAGCTTAGTTTCAAAAAGTTCTTCATTCATGCCGGGAAGATACTTAACGGGACGAAATTTGCGGTTTTGCGGCACATATACTAACCGGATCAGCGTGGGCTTAGGGCAGGGAGATACCTGCCTTTCCTACATCGACGATTTCTGCCTTTTATGACCACTTTCTTCTCACATTTTTGGCCCTTCATTGTGAATAAATGCCCCTTGGCCAAACCGATTATTCCTGACCTTTGACTTATATTCGCCGCCTGACTTAAAATTAGAAAACAGTGAGATTAAAGAGCTTAGAAATCAAGGGGTTCAAAAGTTTTGCCGACAAAACAATTGTCAATTTCGACGACAATATCACGGGCATCGTTGGACCAAACGGTTGTGGTAAATCCAATATCGTGGACAGTATCCGCTGGGTGATCGGTGAACAGAAGATCAGCCACCTGCGGAGTGAGAACCTGGACAGCCTTGTCTTCAACGGTTCCAAGAC